>JBMYUM010000010.1:0-27047 GCA_049605375.1 Phycisphaerae bacterium
GGGGGAGCTGGGGCCGACCCAACCAGTTACGCGATAGGCGAACGCCGCGCTACAGCGTCACTCCCAGGGCCCGTGCCTCGTCACATTCACGAACTTCTCGCCGTCGAGGCGCCAGAGACCGCCCGCCCCGCCGAACCAGTACCGTCCATCCTTGTCCTGAAAAACGCACTGAATCGCGCCGGAGTTCAATCCCTCCTTGCTTCCGACATTCGTGAACGACGTGCCATCGAATCGATAAACGCCCGCATGCTCGATCGGGAACCAGATGTTCCCGGCCTTATCCTCATACAAGCTCCACGCCTCGGAACCCTTCACGCCGTCCTTCCGCGTAACGTGCCGAAAGTCCTTGCCGTCCCATCGACAGACACCCTTGTGGTGCGTCGCGAACCAGAAGTCCCCACGTCGGTCCTGCAAAATGGCGTTGACGGAGTTATTGCATAGTCCATCTTCGGTTGAGATCGTCGTGACTGCCTTACCATCGAAACGATGAGCGCCGGCCATGCTCGATCCGAACCACATGTTGCCGTCCTTGTCTTCCATGATGTGCCCGGCGTTTCGCTTACTTGAGACACCACGCGTTCGATCGATCATCTTTGACGCTGGAAGCGGGAAATGGACAAACACCTGGCCATCAAAGCGATAAGCACCACTGAGTGTTCCCACCCAAATAGTACCCTTACTGTCTTCGAACAGCGCCCAGGCATAGGGGTCTTCAAGGCCATGCGCTTTGCCATAGTTGGTGATGGACGTGCCATCGTAACGCGACACACCGCCGTTCGTAGTGAACCACATATCACCTTCACGATCTTGCAGGATGCCTGTCACCTGATGACCGGCCAGGCCATTGTCTGGATTGAAATACTCCAGCTTCTTACCGTTGTACCGCGCTACTCCATATCCATTAGTCCCGAACCAGAACTGTCCCTCTTTGTCTTGGAAAATACGACGAACGTACTCGCCGATCTGAAAGGGCCCTCCGATACGGTTGTGCCCGGGCATCACCGGCCCGAGCGATTCGTCCGACTGTGCCAGAGCGACCGAAACAAACATAAGCGACCCGACAAGCACAACGTTCATAACACGTTCAGAATTTCTTTTGCAAGGAAGGAAGTGATTCATTCATATTCTCGCGATCGGAAGACATCATGATAAGGTACAGGGGAAGACGACTTGCAAGCATTGACGTCGAAATCGCGCAGACATTCAAGATGTTTCTGGAACGTCGTTACACACCCCTTACGATCGATCGTTCACAGCGGCCGACGCTGGGCTTAAATTCTCCTCATGAGGCTGAATTTGTGCCGGTATGATGGCACGAATGCATGTTTGCAACACGTTGTAACAACTTTGTCAAAAGTTCCTTGCGTGCCGGAACTTGCTTCTGCTACCGTATGGGGATTGTCGTCAACAATTCGTCATTGAGGGAGGGAAGAATGATGAAGCTCTGGCTACCCACGTTGATCACAGTCATTTGCCTTGCTTGCACCGTGGAAGCACGTGTTCGACTCCATGTTGATGCATCCTTGACCACGGGTGGAAACAACGGCACGACATGGAACGACGCTTACCAGGGTCCTGATGGCCTTCAGGCTGCGTTGGCAACCGCAACGTCCGGCGACGAAGTTTGGATCGCCGCCGGAACTTATCTTCCGTCCAACACCGGTGACCGTGAAGCCTCCTTTTCACCAGCCGATGGGGTCTCACTCTACGGTGGTTTCGCCGGTGGCGAATCAGAACTCTCCGAACGCGATATTGCCAACAACGTGACTATTCTCTCCGGTGATCTCGCCGACGACGATCTCCCGAATTTTGGTAACCGTGACGATAACACCTATCACGTGTTGTTCATGGAAACAGGGTCAATACTCATCGATGGCTGCACCATCCGTGGCGGACGCGCGCAAGATGACGCCGATTTCCCCAGGGCCGGTGGCGGTGCGCACGTGAGCCTCGGGGCCGTTGTCGATTTCGTTGGTTGCCACTTCACCGAGAATGAAGGGCGCGACGCCGGTGGCCTAGAAATCGCCGGCGAAGCCCATGTCCTCTATTGTGTCTTCTCCGACAATCATGCCGTGAACGAGTTTGGCACCGGCGGCGCGGCACGAAGCCTGGTAGGGTTTGATACGCATAAGGCAACGTTCACGAACAGTCTCTTCTACGGCAACACGGCCGGTATCGGGGGCGGCGCCCTGGCCGCCGACCACAGTGGCTTCCAATTGAACAACTGCACCGTTGTCGGCAATCGCGTCATCGACGGCGTCTTCGGTGGCGGTGTTATGCAACAGGGCACATTTGGCACGATGGAGATCGCCAACTCGATTATCTGGGGAAACAGTACGTCGACCGGTGATAGCGACGAACTCAACCAGATGTGGAACCCGAACCTCCCAAGCTTTCTCGTCCTGAACAACTCGTCGATTCAGAATTACAGTGGCACGCGCGAGTTCGCTGGTGCCGGCAACTCAGGAACTAACCCGTCATTCGTCAATCTCCTCGGCAATGATGGACAAGCCGGCACGGGCGATGAAGACTACCGGCTGTCCGGTACCTCCACCTTGATTGATGCCGGCAACAACACACTGGTCCCGGCCGGATTGCAGACTGATCTGAATGGCGAGCCCCGCTTCGTGGATATCGCGTCGGTGACCGATACCGGCATCGGCACCGCACCGATCGTCGATTTGGGCGCTTTCGAGGCTCAATCTGCCGGCGTCAACGTTCCCGCGGTCGGCTCTTGGGGGCTGGTCTTGTGCCTGATCACGATCCTCATTGTGGCAAGCTGCCTCATGATGCCGCATCGATGTGCAATGAAGGACTGACCCTTAACGAAAAAACGAATTCAAAAGAACGGTAGCCCTCTGATGTATCGTCTGACGTACTACAGTTGTCTCCTAGCACTATTCGTTCATAGCGCACCAACACAAGCGATTGACTACACACTGCGCCCGACCCGTGCGAGCGGCTTACAAGGCGTGGACTGGTTCCTGGGGCCCGGCGAACGCGAGATCACACTTGCCCATGGCGGCCAGGACGTTGAGTTCAAAGTCTGGGTAAGTAACTGGGATCCGGAACTTCTCGTGTCCCATCGAATGGAGCTCGAGTGCGATTCACTTGAATCCAATTTGGTCGGCAAAGCTCTGGCCATCGAGCTCGACTGCACAGAGGGAGAGGGAGAATTCGGTGCCGACTTTTGCATGGGCATAGACGAGTCCGAACCAAGCTATCCGTTCTTCAATAACATCCCCGCGTGCAGCAATAACGGCCCATGCCCCGGTGGCGACCCCGGTATACTCGCTTGCGGCGACGTGACGTTCTTAACCGCGAACGACGAAGGCATCGAGCATTACGCAGCACAATTTGGCTTCCAGACCACACCTGACCTTCTGGGTTCCATCGAAATTGCATTGAGCAGTGACCCGGAGCGCACCTTCGCACGCAACGCGATGGCAGAACCTATACCAGTCGAGACAATTCTGCCGGGAAAAATCACCGTACTCGGCGGTGCATGTTGCGAGAATGGCGGTTGCACTGATGGCGTCTCACCCTTCGAATGCGACAACAGCAACGGGACATTCCTGGCCGGCCAGTCTTGCACTGATGATGAAGACAACGATGGCGTTTCCAATGTGTGCGATCGTTGCCCCGGCTTGAATGACATCACAAACCCTGACTGCATACAACCCGTGCCGGCAGTGTCAACGTGGGGTCTGGTTTGCCTCGCTCTCTGCATCCTGACGATAGCACAAGTGCGATGGCATCGAGAACCAGGATATGAACAAAGTGCGTAACAAGAACGCAATCGACATGACTGCACGCAAGACTATGGCTTCCTTACCGTCAGATCACTGGCCTCACTGAAGAGTGCATTCGCAAGAATGACATCGATACTATCGCCAAGTCCTTGTTGCTCCAGTTGACTGATCCAATCTTCAGCCTCGTGCAGATGCTGGTCTGCAAGTTCATGCTCTTCAATTCCATCATACGCCAATGCCATCACGACCTGCGCCATGGTCTCCACATAATCAGGATCAACACCGTTCAATACATCACGGATGCTCATTGCGGAACGCGCGAACGAAATCGCCTCCTCGTATCGCCCCGTTCGATAGGCATAGATCGAACGGGATAACTCGATCCAGGGAGGCTGCCAATACACGGTGATGGAATCGATGCCCACTGACTCCAGTGGTTCGCAAGCCGCACCTGTCAGATCTGGTCGATCCGAAACCATGCAACACACTTTGCAGTTCCGCTCAAAATCAATGCTCTGCTTCGATTCCGCAAACTGTTCGGTCATTTTCTCACATAACCGCTCAAGAAGTGCATCGTTCTCATCCCGGATATGCATGGAACCAACGCGTAGCCATATCATGGATCGATCAAGCAGTTCTTCACCACACTCGACCTCAAACGCCAGTGCCTCATCCCATCTTTCCAGAGTAAGCAGCAAACGAATGATTCCGTTTCGTACGCCCGTGATAACTTTGTGACTGTGCGCCGCTCGAGGATAGAAGTAGAGTTCGTAGCCACGCTTTCGAACGTCCAACGCCTCTTCGTACCGCCGCGCGGCCTCATAAGCGTCGGCTAAAGCGAACAAACTCCACACACGACCGGAGCTGCTCTCTCCCAGCAACGCCGCCTCCCCTTCCGCGGCTGACTCCGCCATTCGTACCGCCTCATCAATGCGCCCCGCCCATAAGTACGCTTTCGCAAGACCACTGGAAGATTTGTGAGCGAAGTAATGGTCCTCCCCAAACAGACGCAGCGCAAGCTCGCGAGCACTCTCAGCGAGAGGCAAGGCCTCTTCCGTTAAACCCGACCACATCTTGATGTTAGCCAGATGGTGCAAAGCCAACCATGTCGCTTCGTGTTCAAAGCCATTGGCCGCCAACTGAGCATCCAGGCAATTCGCCATCAGTTCGATGGCTTGCTCTGATTCACCCCGGTCGAACAGAACACCCATTAACCACGAAGTAGCATTGACGGTCAGCTCATGCGTAGGACCGAGTGTCGCGGTCAGCGCGTCGACCGACGCCGTTGCCAGTTCGAGCCGCTTTTGCTCAAACACCGCGGCATACTTCCAGGTCCATATCAGCGCGCGCCACGTTTGGCATGTCTCCGGATGATCTGCTCCCAAGACCGAAGTGTATCGATCGACGAGATCCTGCTGCAGATCTGCCGCACGCTCAAAATGACGCGTCTCGTAACAACAGGTAGCCAACTCCGCCTGCGATCCAAGAGTGCGTTCATCATCAGGCCCCAGGATCGATTGACGCGTCACAAACGCCTGCTCCGCAAACTCCCGCGCGCGTTCATGCTGGCCGACCAAACGCAGGGAACGCGCCAGCCGGTGTTGAACGTCCGCAACAAGAAGTGGATTCTCCAGCGATGCAGCATCAAGTTCTTCCAGCGCCGCCGTAAACTGCGCTTTCATGACCTCTTCCCATGGACGATTTAGATCCTCCTTAGACATATGGGCAGGATCTTTCTTCAACACGGACGGATCAAGCAAGTCCAGAACCCGACTGAGCAACTCATTCGCGTGTGTGGCTTCATCAAGTCTTCGCTGAGCATCGGCCCGTGCCAACTCCGCATCTTCAACAGCCCTCAATGCGATCTGCTTGGCCTTCTCGGCTCGAACACGTTCCTCGTCTATTTGCGCCAAACGTGAATGCGCCATGCGCTCGGCCCGTGTAGCACGTACCGCCTGCCACACCGCCACACTGGAACCCACAAGAACGGCGAACATGATGAATCCGGTCGTTGCGATGACCGCACGATGCCGTTTGGCGAATTTGCGAATCGTGTAGGCCGCACTCGGCGGCGTCGCACTGACAGGCTCGTCCGCAACATAGCGCTGGATGTCCTCCGCAAAACCTAGTGCGGTGTCATACCGCCTCGTCCGATCCTTCTCCAGCGCCTTCAGGACCATCCAATCAAGATCGCCGCGGATTAACGCTCCCAGGCGCTTGGGCTCAGTCGCCCGATCGCGTGCGACAGCGCTGGCCGTCGAGAGTGTACTGAATCGAAAACTGGGGCGCATCGCATCGGACTCGCAGATCAGCCGTTGCACTTCCGGAAACGATGCAGACTTGATCGTCTCAGGAGAAAGCGGCGTCGTACCCGTCAGCAGCTCATAAAGCAGCACGCCCAGACTGTATATGTCACTTCGCGTATCAACATCGAGTGCAGACATCTCGGCCTGTTCCGGGCTCATGTACTGCGGTGTGCCGATGAACTGTCCGTAGGTCGTAAACAGCGTACGATCCGTTAGACGCTGCGTCGTCGCCTTGGCAATGCCAAAATCAATGACCTTCGGTACCGGAAGACCATTGTGGAGCGTGATCATGATGTTGCTGGGTTTGATGTCTCGATGAATAAGCCCCTTCTGATGAGCATGCTGCACAGCAAGGCAAACAGTCCGAAAGAGCTCAAGACGATCGCGAATGCCCAAACGGGCTTCATCGCAGTATCTGGTGATGGCGACGCCTCGAACGAGCTCCATGACAAAATAGGGACGACCGGTGTCCGTCGCACCAGCTTCAAAGACACTGGCAATGTTGGGATGATCCATCATGGCCAACGCCTGGCGCTCCGCTTCAAATCGAGCCAGCACCTGCTTCGAATCCATTCCAGGCTTCACGATTTTCAAAGCCACACGACGCCGAACCGGATGCTCCTGCTCAGCCATGTAGACGATGCCAAAACCGCCTTCACCGATTGGCTGCAGAATACGGTAAGCCCCGATGCGCTTGGGGACGTCATGAACATGCGACGAACCGCCCTTCGCACAAGACGTAGTATCAGCCCCCAGAAAATCACCCGCCGCATCCGAAGCTCTTAGCAAAGAACGAACTTCGTTCAACAAAACAGAGTCGCCAGCGCACGCATCACCCAAGTAAGATTCTCGTGCACCACCGGTGAGGTTGAGCGCATACTCCATAATCTCCGCAGCCCGATCACGGAGCTGTTCATCATTGCGATTCATCATGAGTTGGATCGATCCAGATAGCGATAGATCCAGGCGCGAGCCCACGCCCATCGACGAGTGACGGTGGACTCGCTCACCGAGAGAAGCTCGGATGTCTGCTCGATCGTCAATCCGCCATAGAGCCGCAAGCGAACAACATCTGCCATCTCCGGCGCCTCCCGCTGTAACGCCTCAAAAGCTTCATCCAACTGGACGACAACGGAAGGGTCCGTACTCAGTGCCAATTCAGCGACATCAGCCGATGCACGGAACCAATCACCACCACGTTTGCCGGCACGACGACGACGCGCATGATCAAGCAGTATGCGTCGCATACCCTCCGCTGCGGCGTTGAGAAATATTCTACGGTCTGCACCAATCAAATCCGGACGACCAACGAGCTTCAGATACGCTTCGTTGATCAACGCTGTCGGTTGCAGGGTGTGTCCAATGGGTTCATCGCGAAAGAGCCGCTCCGCAATCTGCCGAAGCTCCTGAAGAACATGCGGCATGAGGCGATCGATCTCCGATGCGTCACCGGTAACCGAGCGTGCCATTCGTCTGTCCGCGTTCTCATTCATCACATTGATCATTCTAAATCGCCCTACCCGAAGAATACCATCAAGAATCACAATTGTTCCCGCTCGTCACAACTCGCATTGAGGGCAACGCTCTTTCCGTCCGGCGCCGCCAGGACAGGTGGAAACCAGACGTCCTGCCCCGTCACACACGCGTCAGGAATCACACTCTTGACGTAGATGGGGAACCACACCTCAGACTCGACCACGAAGCACGTGGCGGAAGCAGCCACCAGGACACCACCCAACAGGTACGTAACGAGCGAAACGCCAGCCGAGTGCGCGCGACTTTGGATGGGACGGAACAAATTCATGATTCGACTCCTGTTGAAAAGAACAAAGGGCTCAACCAGGAGGGCGCAACGAACCATCAGATTGCGTCAGACAAAGGAGATTTATTCCAAGAAAGATGGCGCGACAGTCACGAATTGACCCTAAAGGCTGACTCATAAATGACTTAAAGAATGCCCTGGAGAGCGATAGCGAACGGGAAACCCACCCTGCGTTGGCACAAAAAAAAGGGGATGCCCAGAACGGACACCCCCCGAGGTCACACACAAGTTAACAAATGCTTCGCCGGATCAGCGGCCCGCACGTGCACTCAACGCTCGACGATGCTCACGGCCTTTCGGCATCGCTGAATCGGTGGTGCGAATAAGAATCGCATCATCGATGCCGTCAATGGCCATCGCGCGGCCCCGGCTGTCATGTGCCAGATTGTGCTGACCTTCTCGGAAACCAATCGCGTACAACCCGCGCCGGTAGTTTCAACTTGCTGGGGTCTGATCTACCTGTCTTGCTGCTTTCTAACGATTTCAAGGGTCCGCTGGCACGGCTCCGGCCCACGACCACATGAATGCCACATCGTCCGTTCAGCGAGATCTAAAGCAATCGCCATTAGTTCGTGATGGAGCAGCAATTCCCAGCCTACTCTGACGTGACAAGGTCACAGGCATCATAGAGTATTAATCAGTCCAAGATCGAAATCTGCCTCAAGCGAGACTCTTGTCATCAGCTGGATTGAATCTTGACTAACCCGTCCATCATCTCCAAGAAGCTGACCTCTGAGATTCAGAACATTCAAACCCGGTTGCGTCAAAGGAATCATCACTCTAAGTAATACTACGTTTTCGTTAGCAATATCGGCAATAAGATCTTCAACGGCTTCAACCTCAATCGAGAACTCAACCGGATCTCCTCCCAGAGTGACACTTTCAATTCCCCCCAAGTCGCCCACGAAGAGTAGTGTCTTCCCAGATGGTGCCTGAACAGGTTCTTCAATATCAGCAGGATCAACAGGAACATCGTCGGGGGGAGGTGGTGCATTTACGTTCGTCGTGCAATCGATTGAGACAAACCGGCCTGCAAACACTTCAAGCGATTCAGAATCCCGGATGCTAACATATCTCTCAAACGCACCCGTACTATCATTGCAGTCGGGAACGCGAAAATAGAGCTCCTCCCCAACAACTTCAGATACGATAGTACTACCGTCAAATAACACCTCAAACACTGTGCTGGAGACTCTACCAGCGATACGGACAGATACGATCGCTCCTCCAGGAACGGAAGCCTGGCCGCCCGAACCGGTTGAAGTATCTGAATCAAACGGAATATTGTCTGCAGGTGGAGCGCCTGCAGTGGGGAGTGAACTACAACCGTACCCTCCCAGTAGGGCTAGACACAATACTACAATCGCATTCTTCACTCCGATTGTAAGTCGATGCCTGCAGAATGAACTAAAGTGCGTTTCGTCTTTCATTGCAATGACCCATGACGTGCCCCAACCACACGTCCAAGCAAATCTACAGTCGAGTCCGAAGTGTCGACTTGGCTAAATTCCGACAGGGGCCTAGTAGGAACGTAAATCCACCGTCCCCATTGCAAGTCAACGTCATTCAGGCAGGACAAACAATCGTTGAACTACGTACCCCCTGTGAAATGATAAGGGTTCTTTGTTCTGAACTCAACGCTATGCGAATACAGCGAACTACTACGCAACAATGATGTCAGAGTCCATCTAGAATCTCGTTCTTCAGGACAACTTCCCCTGCATCTGGATCTTCTAGACTCTGCCAGAAAAGGCGAGCTTTGTCACGCCAATGATGGCAGCCATGCGCCGGCTCCAATTTCGTGCACGCGCTTGCCATGATTACGAGAACATCAAATGAATTCGCACCGAGGTCAATTGCCCTTGCGGCAACAGCTCTTGCTTCCAAGTAGTTTTCACTCCGAAATTCTGCCAAGGCTAATGTGCCAAGGACTGTAACACTCTCGTTTGCGTGACTCGCTGCACGCCGAGCACGTTCTAAAGCTAAATCGTACTGCCGCAAACTAGTATCCGCCGCCGTCAGTAACAACCACGCAGAGTAATTGAGACCACTGATATAATCAGGCGAAACTTTCAACAACGACTCAAATGAAATAATGGCAAGTGATTCATCACCTGCCAATGCCGCCGACTGTCCAAGTTCGAAGAGAGTATCAGCATGATCATCCTCAATTCGAATAGACTCCTGAAAGGCGCCCTTCGCTCTCTCGAAGTCACGCATTCTCTTGTAGCACTTTCCAAGCCCCCGCCAAGCACCAGCAGACGACGAATTCAATTCAAGTGCATTCTCATAGCTAGCAATTGCTTCCCGCTCAGCGACTTGCTTCGAATTCAACTGACAATTACCCAGATTAGTCCATGCACGGTCGTTCGAACGGTCCAGTTTTATCGCATGCTGTAGTATCGGAATCCCCTCTTCCCATTGCTCCATTCTCGCAAAGACGGCGCCTAGATTCGCCCAAGCATAAGTGCTCTCTGGCCTTACAGATCGAGCACGTTCGGCATCAACTCTCGATTCTACAAAAAACTGATTCGATTTTTCTTCAAGTGTACGACGAGTTGCGCCAAGTTCTTTGCGACTATCAAGAAGCGCGAGTAGCCCCAGACGGTCATAGCGAGCTGAACGAGCAAGTAATCCTCGAAAATCGCTTGGATCTTTGGCCAAGAGTTGATCCAAGTAGTGAATCGCTTCGTGATGATCTTGAGTCGCCATCGCAAGCTCATAGTATTCAGCCGACTCAAGCGTGGAATCAGATCCACGCTCACGAAGACGCTGGATTGCGGCACGCGCTCGGCCGATGTCCCCGTATTCCGCACTCCATATCTGTTCAAGAAGATCACGCGCAGCATCATGCTGCCCTAATCTGAAGAACTCGTCTAACTGCGCAAGATTTGCCTCTCGTTCTGCACGCTTTCGCTGGTCTAGATCGTGGCTCAAAAGCCAAACGCCAAGTACGAGGAATATCGCAACCACAGTCGCCACCAATTGCCTCGCACGCCGTCGAAAGAACCCAATAACAAAGTAGGACAGGCGGTCACGATTGGCTTCAATGGGCTGATGAGAAAGGTAACGTTCGATATCTCGGCCTAGATCCCCGGCACTCTGATAACGATCTTGGCGTTCCTTTTCAATGGCTCGAAGCACTACTTGATCGATCTGATAGTCGGGTCGAATTTCGCTTCTAGCATTGGAACTTTGGACGGGAGATAGAGTCATTCCCTTCTCAACGTCTTGACTCCTCATCGACTTGGCCGGTGTTTCGACAATATGTCTAATTGTCTCTAGTACGCCGCCATCGACAGGATATGGAAACTTTTCGGTCAACAGCTCATACAGCATAATCCCGAGCGAATATACGTCAGTTCGCGCATCGATCATAGCCGTGCTGCCTTGAGCTTGCTCCGGCGACATATAGCAAATCGTCCCCATGATCTCCAAGCCGGTTGTAATTCGATGATCGTTCGACACATCCAAGCTCTTGGCAAGTCCAAAGTCCAAGACTCGCGGATGACCTGCTTCGTCAACCAAAATATTCTGAGGCTTAAGGTCTCTGTGAATAACACCGTTCAGATGAGCGAACTGCACAGCCGTGCAAACTCTCGAGAAAAGAGCCAATGTCTGCCGTAAGTTGTATCCGGTTGTTCTGACGTGCTCGTCAATAGCCTTCCCATTGATGAAGTCCATGACGTAGAACAACTGATCGTCTTTTGTAAAACCAGAATGTAAGATTGATACGATCGAAGGATGGTCTAATTGAGCCGCTAGTTCGATTTCGCGAATGAAGCGTTGACGCCACTTGCGGTTCGCCGTTTTTTGATCCAGAAGGACTTTAATGGCCACAATTCGATTGGTTCGGTCTTGCCTTGCCCGATAGACAACTCCCTGTCCCCCTCGATCGATCTCACTCTCAATAACATACCCTTCAATCATGGGGCCGCATTGCGACTGAGGGACAGTGGTCGCATCAGGTGTTTGTGCTTCTTCAAGCTCTATACCAAGAATTGGTTGAACCTCTCGATGAGGATCTTTGATGATCTTGAGCCGATCACGGCAGGCCTGACAATCTTCCAAGTGCGACTCTAACCAGATGACCATTGACCCATCCAGCTCACCTGCGACATAACGTCTCAGGCTTCCTATGTTAGCACATGTGCCCATGAGCTAGTCCTGTTCATCCAGAATCTTTGGCATTCTTGTGCTTGAGTCCTGGATTAATCTCCATCTTGTCTTGTAGAGCGACTCCAGCTCAAGACTAAATCGCTGGCATACGTCTTTCGTGGGAATTTCATGAATCACGTACGCTCCAAATGCTGCAGACTCCCCGCTTGATGCTTCGACGAAAAGTTCTCGCAAAAAGACCGCCCGAAAAGACCGCAACCAGAATCGATCGAACTCGAAAATGGGTTCGAGGCTTTCGCGATAAAGCCGGATATGCTCAAAGCTATCTGCGAACTGTGACACTCGCTTCCGCAGTACTGGTTTAGTACAATTCTTCTTTTGGGCAACAACCCAGTCCTTACAATGGCTAAACCGCAGATCTGCATCGAAGGATGCCTCGTCCGTATGAACACAAGCAATCCAATGCTGAATGACATCTTCAGCATCATCTTTGGAGATTCGTTGCGATCGGGACAAGCCGGTCGAAATTGGTAAGAGAAGGGCATCGAACTCGTCACACGCAATCCTGCCATACGGAAGCCGAATTCGAATTCGCAAAATCTGATATGTATCACTCATGTTGCTGAAGTCTCAGTTGGTCACATAGTTCTAAATACGATCAAAGCACCTCCAATTGAGCAACAGAAATCCCAACTTCGTAGCCTGGCTGACTGTTGCCAATAATTCTGACACAACGAATCTCACGGACAAAAAATTTCACCTGAGGATAGAGGTAGCGGGCAAGTTGGGCAAGATCTGTTACCAAACCAACTATGAACGAGCAGAATAGCAAGCAAAAACTGACCGCGCTGAACGAACAAAAAAAAGGGATGCCCAGAACGGACACCCCCCGAGGTCACACACAAGTTAACAAATGCTTCGCCGGATCAGCGGCCCGCACGTGCACTCAACGCTCGACGATGCTCACGGCCTTTCGGCATCGCTGAATCGGTGGTGCGAATGAAAATCGCATCATCGATGCCGTCAATGGCCATCGCGCGGCCCCGGCTGTCATGTGCCAGATTGTGCTGACCTTCTCGGAAACCAATCGCGTACTTTCTTGAATCACCCTGCGGAAGCGTGAAAGTAAACGACCCCAGGTATGCCGGCGAATCAGGACTCACGTCAACCCCTCCGTCCAGACTCACGGCACCGAGTTCACCCCGCGCCACATTGGCAGCCGTAACGACTTCCGTATACACCGCGCCAACGTGATCCGTCGCGAAGTAAGCAACGTTCGCCATGTGCGCAGTTCCCTGCTGATCCACTAACTCCAGTGCGAACTGGAACGTGTGGAGGTCAGCCGCCTGAAGGGCCCAGACTTCGACCTCCACCTGGTCCCCCTCCGATTCGTCCTGAACGAGTCGAAGTTCAACTGTCAACGTATCAGCACGCTGACCACCCGTACTCGCAACGCCGCCGGCACAGGGTTCGGAGCAAAGGGATGCATACGGTTGCTGCTGGAAAGCAAAGACCGCGTACTGAATGTCCTCGAAGTTCACAATGCCATTCGGCGTGCACGGTGCAAGGTCAACCGAACCCAGGCTACCACCATACGTACCCTGGAATGCCTGGACGACAAACTGAATGTCACCGAAGTTGGTCGCCCCGCTGTTGTCCACGTCGCCGTTCTGATGCGTCAACGTAGTTCGTTGTTCAGCTTGAGCAATGCTGCCCTGGAAGATCGGCCGGACGCTGTATTCCCTGCCCGGAATGATCTCGTCGTCGCGAACCAGCAGTCGCCCCCAGTCGCCACCATTCCGGAAGACGGGCGTATCGACCAGCTTCGCAACACCCAGTGCAGCCAACTGCGGATCATCATCAAGATCCACAAACCCCAGCGTGAGACACGTTTGAGAATTCAACTCAACGGCAATAGCCATCAGTGCATCCGCCGCCACCGGCTCAACTTCGATGTAGCGTGGGCCCACGGCCGTAACGCTTGCCGGAGCCAGGCAATCAACAACGGCGTCACCGTCGACATCCGAATCCGGAATGCCACAACCGCAAACGCCAGGAAGAACCTTGTTGGGATCAGCATCGCAGCTGTCAAAGTTGTCGCAGGCGCCATCGTTGTCGCTGTCACCGGACGCGTCGACACCAACACAAAGATCGCAGCCATCAGGAATCGTATCACCGTCGACATCGGCAAGATCATCGAAACCGGCACAGAGGTCGATACAATCGGCAACCGTATCATTGTCGGAGTCCACATCGCTGTTGCCGCAACCGCAGGCACCAGGCTCGATCTTGTCAAAATCGCTCGGACAATAGTCCACGCAATCCGGCGTACCGTCTTTGTCGCTGTCGGCGTCTTCCAACGTGCAACCACACGGCCCTGGTATCGACAACGCATCAAACTCAGGACACAAGTCGTTGCAGTCAGCTGTACCGTCCGCGTCGGTATCCGTATCCGTGAAACCGCAACCACACTGCCCTTCAGTAGACTTGTTGGGATCGTTCGGACACTCGTCACCGCAGTCCGGCGTACCGTCACCATCGGTGTCAACAGCAGTCAGATCATCCACACCCGGACAGGCATCACAGGCATCCGGAATCGTATCACCATCTGCATCAACGCTGTCGTCGTTGCCCGGGCAAAGATCACAGGCATCGATCACGCCATCGGCGTCGCTGTCAGGCTGGCACTGATCCGGAAGGTCGTTACCGTCACAGTTCAAGGCCGGACGAAGGTTGGTCGTCGGAACGATCTCCAGCGAACCCCCAGGAGGAATCCAGCTGACGTGGGCCTCAGCAAAGCCACCAAAACGCTCCGTGAACTGGAAACTGATCGGATAGATTCGCCCGCCTTCCAGTTCGATGGTACCGGTTCGGAAACCACCGTTTCCTCCGCAAACGAACTGATCGTTAACCCTCAGATCCTGGGTATCCTCGAACGTCGTAAATGTCTGAAACTCGTAGAGCCCAGTCTGCTCGGTCAGCAGGTAACCGGTCCAACGAATGGAGAACTGATTAACGCCGTAGTCCGGGAGCGGCGGTCCGTCACCGTAAACAACGTCGATCACAGGATCGACACGGGAAATCGTGGGCCCCGTATAATTGTCGGTATTGAAGTACGTACCGATCAGGCCCGTCAATGTCGTTTCATCACAATCCGTCACACCGTTGCCATCGCAATCCACACGATTGTCATCGGGGAAACAATTGTCGCACGCATCGCCAAACGTATCGGCGTCGTTGTCGGCCTGATCCGGATTGGGAACCAGCGGGCAATTGTCATAACGGGTGCAGATGCCATCGCCATCATCATCGATGGCACACGCGCCTTCGATGAAATCAATGGTGAGAGATCCGGTACCCTGCGGCGGGTTACCACCCACACTGACACGTGAACCAACCTGCAAACGCACGGTCTCACCCGCCAGCATTTCAACGCGTCCACTACCGCCAAGGAACTGGCAGGGAATCGTACCGCAACCCAATGTACAACGTTGATCGAAGAAGTAGAAGTCACCTAAGTCACTGCATTCCCCTCGATAGACCAACACATCAACAAAGAAGTCTGTCGCAAAGCAAATGTCATAATCGAGCACACCGTTGGCCGGCGCTGTGAACTGGTACCAGTTGTCGTAGTTCATGGGCTCATCATTGGCACTGGGGAAAGGTGAACCCTGACCACTCTGCGTCGCATTGGTGTTGTCGATAAAGACAACACCTTCACCGATCTGAATCGCCTCTTCACAGAAATCAGCCTGGGGCTCACACGCATCACCCAACGAATCGCCGTCAACATTCCCCTGATCCGGATTGAAGTCGTTCGGGCAGTTGTCACAGGCACTCGGGATACCGTCGTCGTCCGGGTCAGGTGCTGTGATGTCATTAACGCCCTCACACGCATCGCAGGTGTTTGGAACACCATCACCATCGCTGTCCGGACCGGAATCATCTGGTCCATCAACCGTGAGCGTCAGATCGAAGCTCACGTCGCCCGCGGCAGCCAGGTCATTGCCAATTCGAATGTAAACAGTCTGACCGGCTTCGACGCGTTGCGTACGCGTCGAACACGGATAGTCACCACCACACTGAAGCTCAACACCACCGGCTTCCGGACAATCGTCATAGATGGCAAGCAGTCGCGTCACCGTCGCAAGAGGACAGTTCGAAACCGTCAAGTCACGATAGCACGGAGACGTATTCGTGTAGGAGTACCAGATGTCCGTCCAATTCTGACCGCACGAGACGCCATTGGTCGTGTCAGCATTAATCACAAAACCATCGATGTCGGCACCGGCCGGGAGCGGAATCGCATCCACGCAGGCGTCATTGTCAAGAGACTCAAGACAGTCACGGATACCATTGAAGTTCTGATCAAGGTCGTCGCGCTCACCCGGACACAAGTCGACGCAGTCGGCAAATCCATCATTGTCCGAGTCAACGTCCGGCACGAAACAACCGCAAATGCCGAGCTGAGTCTTATTCGGATCTGACGGGCACTCATCACATCCGTCAACGACGTTGTCACCATCCGAGTCAACAACGTTGCTGCCGTTTGGACAAGCGTCGCACGCGTCAGCTATGCCATCACCATCGGTGTCAAGGTTGTCATCACCGGCAGCGCACACATCGCATCCCATGGGAACGCCGTCACCGTCCGGGTCAACATTATCGTCAAATCCCTCACACAAGTCGGTCGGGTTCGGTACGCCGTCACTATCACTATCACAGCCGATGAAGAAAGTGCCGTTGATCAGGCACCCATAGAGACTTGTCTCGGTCGTGCACTCGGCGGCACCTGCGGTGACAGGAACCAAACCAATCCCCAATGAGATCGCCGTCGACGATCCAGTTACTGCATCACAACCCAACGGTATCGGGCCACAGTAAGGGCAGCCGGAAAAACTGGTCGAACCAACGATACCGCCGACCTCTGCAAACGGGAAACTCGCGCCACCCGTGATCACGCACTCGGTACCGGCGACTTTGTCAAAGTCCTCAAGAAGATCACCGAACGCGGCGAACACATTCACGTTCAAATCCGTCTCGCCACCCTCGCAATTCTGAATGTAGCAACCGTAACTTCCGTCTCGACCGTAAACGACACCGACCTCCACGGAAGTGTTGATGCCCGCCGCCGCCGACGCACCGGTTCCATAGGTCTTGGTCATACCCTCATCAATCGCATTCTGATGAAGTTCCTGGCTGTAGAGCGCGCCGCACACTTCGTTCTCAAAGATCGAATCACCGTCATCCGGCATGCAGATCGCTTCATCGAGACCGGTCGGAAAACACGTCAGCCCGGAAGCACAAGGAGGCGCGCCGATCAACGAGCACTGCTGGCCGACCGTCCGTGGCGACACACAAATGCCAAGCGACTGAAAGGCATCACCGTTTGCCACACAATCACAGTTCTCCGATCCCAGGACATCCTGACAGTCACCGGCGGTTGTCAGATCTTCGTAGAGACCTGCATCACAAGGCCCCTGCCCCAGAGCAACCTGTTCGATGGCACAGCAGGCACGCTGCCCTTCACCACCACATTGCGGATCAACACAATTCCCGATCGAGCAATCGAAAAGCCCACAGTTACCGCTGCAGCTCCCCGCTTCGACCAAACCCGGATCGCACGACGGAATCTGTTCGTGGATACAACAGGCACGTTGCCCTTCACCACCGCATGCCATCGCACGTTCCGCAAGACCAAACGCGGTCGTGACCGCCAGCACCAGGACCAGTCGCCCCATCGCGTTTCGCCAATCTGATCTTCTCTTGTTTTCACCCATCGTTATGCCTCCTTTGGAAACGAGTCACGCACCTCAGCAAGTCCACCACCTGTACTGAGGCCGCACCCCTAACCAGCGAAGTCGAACGACGGCGCGCAAACCACTTTGTTGGTTTTTGTTGGATGAAAATGGACGAAACCGCAGCCGGAAACCCACAATAAACCATAAAGACATGAAAAAAATGATGTTACAGCCGGACCGAGGCGGAACGGGCTCCCGTCGGATCGCGTGGAACGGAAGCCGGTGAAGGAGGAAAAAGGAACCTGCGATGGGAAGGCGATGGTCCGCTAACCACTCAGGGCACGCGAAAGCCAGGCGCGGGCGAACCGCCACTCCTTGGTGATCATGGTGCGGGAAAGATTGAGGTGGGCAGCAATATCATCGCCGGTCATCCCGCCGAAGATGCGCATTTCAGCCACCTGCCCCTGTCGCTCGTTCTTTTCGCTGAGGGCTCGGACCGCTTCGTGCAGGCTCAACAGGTCGAGTTCCAAACTCTGCGACGAAACCATCGGCGAGTCCAGCGTTACCCGTTGCCAGTTGCTCCCCCGCTTCTCGGCCTTCGCCACTCTGGCGTGATCAACGAGAATCTGACGGATGCAACCAGCCGCCGTCGCAAGAAAATGACCGCGATTCTTCACGCTGAGGTTTTCGGATGCCGCCAGCTTGAGAAACAGCTCATTGACGAGCGCCGTCGGCTGAAGCGTATGGTCAGCACGCTCCATGCGAAGTCGAGAGGCGGCCAACGCCCGCAACTCCTCATAGATCATCGGAACGACCCGCTGCAACGCGTCAGGTTCGCCGGACTCGAGAATCCGTGTGATTTCGCTTTGGTCCATACTGTCGTACCTCGGCTATCAATCGACACCAAATTCTACGGCCTGGACGTGCAAAAAGCACGACTCAATCCGGTCACATCAGAGAAGCCAGATCACAAGACGGACCTTTGAACCTGACCAAATCGACAACGCGCGCATAGAATGACATCGATGGTCAGGAAGTCGCTGATCTTTTCCATTTGAAAGAAATAGGAATGGACAGGACACTCACCATTATTGAATTAATCAACGCAGCAGGCACGACCAACGCGCTGCAGTACTTTTAGAGCCTTTTCATGTTCATCAACAATCCACGTTTGCGACTCATCATCGGAATCATCGGCATCAGTTTGACCGCAGCCTGCAATGTCTTTCCCGTTTGGCCTCCGAACTTCTTCGAAGAACCACCGACCGACCCCGGTGAATTCGGTTTCAGAGAGTATCGGGTGGACGTACCTGACGGTGCCGATGGTCAACCCGCGGGTATAACGATGTTCGTACCGGAACAAGCCGAAGAACCCGTACCAGCCCTCCTATGGGTGCTCGGTTCAAATGTGCAGGCCTACTATCATCAAAGCCTTCACGAGATTCTTGCGAGCTGGGGATACGCCGTCATCATTCCCGATGGTCGACCGCTGACCTTCACCGACTTCAATTATCATCGAAGAAACGTCGACCTGGCCAAACAGGCATTTGACCTGGCAGTCGACGGCGAACTCGGCATTGAAATTGACCCGGAACGAATTGCAGTCGGGGGCTACAGCATCGGCGGCACCATGGCAACTTTCCTCGCGGCTGAAGAACCGCGCGCAGCTGCAATCGTCATGTGGGCGCCGACTCGGGCACCGTTCTGGACCGGCGTGGAACCCGACCCTCTCTTCGCCGCAGTCACACAACCCAGCTACTTTCTCCTGGGCGAGTTCGACAACATTGAGCCACCGGACGGCTTCCCGCGCGAAATGCAAACGAAAATGGAAGACTCGGAATCCACAGAGTACATCATCCCTGAAGGCCTGCACCTCTATTTCCAACAGGTCACGGCAGCTGATTCAATCACCGACCCGCTCTCCAGTATCACACGATTTGAACAGCAGGGAATCGCAATTGAACGAACACTTTCATACTTGAATGAACAGTTGGCTGCGGAATAAGCTACGGTCAGGCGGCCCCGCGCCCGTTTCTTGTGAAATCCACTCCTTTTCGCTACGCTACGCGATCCCATTCGCGAATACCGGAAAGTGAGATTGATGAGCTTGCAACAGCGCCACGTCACGGCCCCCGAAGATCGTATACCTTTACTGCAAAAATCAGCCTACGCCGTCGGCGCAGTCGTCAACAATCTGCAGGCCGCCGCATTACCGGCGATGATGGTTATCCTGAATCTTGGACTGGGCATGGACCCGGTGCTGGTCGGCTGGATCGCATTTATCCCACGCATCTTTGACGCCGTATCCGACCCCGTCGTCGGCTACGTCTCCGACAACAGCCGGACGCGCTGGGGCCGACGCAGACCGTTCATTTTTGTCGGCGCCCTTCTCTCCGGATTGATCTTCGCGCTGATGTGGCAGCTTCCCGAAGGGCAGACCGAGACGTTCTACTTCTGGGTCTTCCTCGCCGCCAACGTACTCTTCTTCCTCGCCTACACGCTCTACGCCACACCATTTGTCGCCTTCGGCTACGAAATGACGGCAGACTACAACGAACGAACCCGGTTGCACGCATTCGCCAACACCGTCGGACAGGTGGTGTGGCTTGGTGTGCCCTGGTTCTACGCCATCATGGCCAACCCCAATCTGTTCACCGATACCGTTCAGGGTGCACGAACCTTGGCGATTCTGGTCGGAATCACCGTGGCCGTACTCGGTGTCGTTCCCGCCATGGCATGCCGCGAACGCAAGACGGCTGCCGTAGCGGACGAAGAAGCTGGCAAGAGCTTCGTCGATAGCATGTCCGACTTTACCGCCGGCATTTTCACCACCTTCAGCTGTTGGCCCTTCCTAAAGATATGTGCCGCTACGTTCCTGGTATTCAACGGCTTTCAGTTGGGTATGTCCTTCTCACTCTACGTGATGATTTATTACTGCTTCGGTGGAAATGATGAAGCGGCTGGCAGCCTTAACGGCTGGTACGGTATGCTGACCGCTGTTTCCACATTCGGCGTCATTCAGCTGACAGGCTATGTAGCGACCAAGATCGACAAGAAGACGACGTTTCTCATCGCCATCTCGATCTCGTTGTTTGGTTATGCCCTGAAGTGGTTTGGCTACAACCCAACGCAACCCTACTGGTTGTTGATCGCGACCCCCTTCGTCGCCTTCGGAACTGGTTCGCTCTTCACCATCATGGGCTCCATGATCTCCGACGTATGCGACTACGACGAACTTCAAACCCACAAGCGGCGCGAAGGCGTGTTTGGTGCCATTTACTGGTGGATGGTCAAGGTTGGCATGGCCTTGGCAGGTCTGCTTACGGGGGTCATGCTGAACGCTTCGGGTTTCGACGTCGAGCTCGGTGCCAATCAGTCGGAGTCCACGCTGTTCTATCTTCGCGTGTTTGACGTCGGTGTTCCACTGGCAACGTCTGCGTTGGCCATCGCCATCATGGCGACCTACCCTATCACGGAAGCCAAAGCCCTCGAAACGCGACAACTGCTTGAACAGCGTCGCGGCAAGCTGGAACTGGAATCAGACGACGACGGCTCACCGTCATAAATGGGCCTGCAAATACTCAAATCGGGGCATGAGTTTGCCCCGATGGGTGATGGTCGCCATCTGAAGCGATTCCGGAAGCCCGATTTCAGCCAGATCTTTCGTGTAATCTGCTTTGGCTAGCGAAGGAACCAACGGGAAGAGTGCATCACCGAATGCCATCGACGCGTCACGCGGCAACTCGCACGGCAGGAAGTCAACCGCCAACACCAGCGGTCCGTTCCCAGCTGGTCCTTCAACGGCCACGCCTTTCTCGACGTCAAAAATGAACGTCGGATTGTCAGGCGTCGTAGCGTGCGTCGTGCACTCCAGGCTTCCGTCAATATCGCAAGTGATATCACCAACAACCTTCAAGCGTGCCGATCCACTTGCAAACAGATCCGAAAAATCTGATTTCGTCATCAACTTCGGATACCGCGCATCCCAGTAAATGCAATTGATCAACATGGACAAGTGGGGTGCATACTGCGGAAACACACCGCGGTAGTTGTGCGGCGCTTCGTAATATTCCTGCAGGTCGAAACTCTTGCCATCCTCTTTGTGGACGACGAGATCCTGCTCCTGAAAGACCACCTTATAGCAATGGTGCCGATCACCCTTCAGCGTCGCGAGATCCGATGCCGCCACGTCCACGACCGGCAGCAGGTCAAAAATCTCCTGCGCACCGCGTGACACATTGCCGTAGCCTGTGATGCCACAGACCAATGGTGCCATCGACTCCGGCAGACCATCCGATGCAATCTTTTCTCCGGCGCGCCGCACCGCGTCACAAGCAGCGGCCATGTCATCGTAACGGTGCGTCGGTTCGATCGCGTCAAACGGAGATGCCACACCTTCAGCACGCAACCGCTGCCCCAAAGACCAGAGTGAATCGATCATCCCGGCAACGCCGGCATGACGACCAAAGAAGACCAGACGCCGACCGGCCTTGTCCGTGATCAATTCATAATCGATGAGCGTGGCGTCATAATCCAAGGCCGCCTGCAGCAATGGCATGTTCTCCGGCTGCCCTTTTATTGTGTGTGAGAAACAGACATAAGCGCGATTCGCCATAAGAAGAGAAGCAGGGATCTCTTTAACCCCCATGACCACGCCACACTCCGCCAGCGAATCGCTTACCTCGGCACCCGCATTTCGATATTCTTCGTCGGCATAGATCCGAATCGGAGATGATTGCGCGATGACGGACAACCCTTCTTCAGCAATAAGTGGAGCAACGTGCGCTGGAGCGAGGGGAACCCGCCGCTCCCATTGACTCTTATCTTCTCGACGGATTCCAATTCTGTGCATGATCTGTTCCTGGACGAAAAGTGGGCTTAGGATACGACACGTTCAGTACACGCGTCATCCAATGGGAACGACTGCTACCGCAGCAAGCGCCTCCCAAACTTGACGACACCATGAGACAATCACCAAGAGTCAGAAGTATGTCAACCATCATTGCCGTGCAAAAGAACGAACAGATCGCGATTGCCTGGGATTCCCAGCACAACATCGGACCCAACCTGGTCGTCAACCGGATCGGCATGCCGAAAGTCACCAGACTGGGCCAATCCTGGGTCGGGACCACTGGATTTTCCGTCTACGCCAACCTGCTCGCTCACTACATGCGAAAAGTAAAGGCTGATGATGTTTCGCTGCACGATGAGAGTGCGATTTTCGAATTTCTGATCACCTTCTGGAAGTCCATTCAGGAAGACTATCACATGGTCAACAATTCCTGGGACGAAGGTGACCCGTCACCCTTCGCCGATCTCGGCGCGGAGTTCCTGGTCGTGAACCGCCAGGGCATCTTCAGTGCGAAAGAGATTCTCAGCGTGAACAAGTTTGAACGGTTCTGCGTTATTGGCTCCGGTTCCCCACACGCGGAAGGTGCCGCCGAAGCACTTTACGATTCAACGGAAAGTGCCACCGCCATCGCCGAACGCTGCGTCAACATCGCAAAAACGTTTGACGGCCAAACGGGAGGCGAAGTACATGTAGCCGAAGTAGAGTAGCCCATTTGCAATGCAACCGTAGGACCATGCGCGTGCCTCGTTGTACAACACGCCAACAGATGACGATATCGAAAGCAGGAGAGAGAAGATGAACGTACCGTCGCAGATTGCCAAGCACTTTCGCGAAGTCATCTTTGAGGGAAATTGGACCGCTTCAAATCTCAAGACTCAACTGGCAGACGTCACGTGGGAAGAGGCTGCGCACCAGCGGCAACCCTTCCACTCCATCGCCACCTTGACATTCCACATTAACTACTATGTGGAAGCTGTGACCCGCGTACTGCAGGGTGGACCGCTCGAAGCGCATGACCAATTCAGCTTTGACGCACCGGAGATCAAGGGAGCAGATGACTGGATTCAACTGCGCGATCACGTCTTCTCGTGCGCTGAAACCTTTGCAGCCCTCGTGGAGAAGATGCCGGACGAACGAGTCTGGCAAGACATCGATGACCCCAAGTACGGTATTTACTATCGAAATCTACATGGAATCATCGAACACACGCACTACCACCTGGGGCAGATTGCGATCCTCAAGAAACTCCTGCGATCGCCATAACTGCATCGCGGACGAACGTTGACATTCACCAGTACGCGATGATTCAAGAACGGCCAGAAAAAAGATAATTCCGCCTGACCGATTTCCCCAAGAATCGCGTGAACTACCGTAGCAATGGCAGCAGTCGTAACGAATGTGGCAGGCGGCAATCCACGATCTAACGGGCAGGAGCCGCCATGTCCAAGACATATGCTCGACAATGGTGCCCGGTTGAGACTTTGAGCTCTGCACGACGATGAACAGGCAAAAAGACATGCCCGTCCGCCAGCCGGACAATACGGTCAGAAGCTACACACGGCACGCTGCGGCAGACCGTGGACGCAACCGGAAGATTGCACACTGATCTTCAATACAGTACTCCTTCTCGCTTACCTACGTAAACCAGCGTTGCCGGGACCGAACGGCAGCGCTGGTTTTTTTGTGCGTACAAATGACTGTCCTGTTTGACCGCAAAATACCGACATGACTCCTGTGATTCGAATAAAGGAGATCATCATGAAGAAGATCCAAGCTCGGCGACGACCAGGATTGGGCATAGTTGGCATCGTAGGATGCATAAGCGCGGCGACCATCGGATGCGACGCATTCGACCAGGACACCATCGATGTCGAACTCTTCAACGACTCCGACCAGACGGTTCACATGTTTGTCAGCGGCGAAGTGCGCAGCCCTGCCAATCGACTGGAACCCGGCCAGGCGCGAATTGCACAGGCCCGATTCGAGCGGAGCGATACCGTCGTGATTTCTGTGCAAAACAGCCTGGGGCTGGATCTCTTCGGAGGATGCACTTTCGTTGACCAGGAGTTCGATATGGAGAACCCCTTCTCCGGCCAGGTTGGCTACGACCCGAACTCATCGGATATCCTGAACTGTAGCGGCAACGCATTCGAATGACCCGCAACGCGATCACGAGAATGAGTTGACCGGCTTCACTTGCAGAGATCGTTTGGCGTATCGAAGTCCTCCGATAGCGATCGCTCAAGCCGCACCGATCGGGATGCCGCCGAAGCAATGATCGATCGCGCACCTACATCGCCGGACAGGGATGTGAGCGACTCCCAATGCTGTGAACCAAAGACGGCGGGCACGCCGACGTGACCATCCTCATACTCGGTCGCGACGATTGAGCATTCCTCCGCATCGAACAGGCAACGAAGTCTGGACATGTGTTCCAAGGGGATTTTGGGTTGGTCACAGAGAGATATGAGTAGACCGTCGAATCGATGAGCTTCCTCAACAAGAGAGCGTACGCCTCGTGCAATCGAAGAACCCATCCCGCTGGACCACCCCTCGTTGTAAATCACGGTGGTCTGCGAACCCGCCAGCACAGCCGCCGTTTCATCACGATAGGCGCCCAGCACCGTAATCACCGGATCACAACCCGCAGCAAGCAAACGATCAACCGCATGTTCCACGAAGGTGGCATGACCATAAGGTAAGAGCTGCTTGGGCTGACCAAGTCGGGTTGATGCACCGGCAGCGAGAACGATCCCCGCAATATTCATCGCTGATGCAGTGTAACGCTTGATGTTTGGACGGGTACGTCCCGATCAAGCGAAGGGGAATCAGTATCGCGGTCGAGTTCAATCAAACGATGAGCAACGGGTGCATGGATGGGATCACTGCGGTCATGCAGATGGCCGCCGCGCCGCTCATGTTCCGACGCCACAATCTCGGCAACAATCGCGACGGCAATCTGTGCAGCGCTATCAGCTCCAATATCCAGACCAATGGGAGAGCGCAGTTTTGACAGTGCCGATTCATCGGGCAAACGCCCTGAAGCTGCCAACTGCGCCATCAAGCGACCCGTGCGGACCTTAGGACCGAGCAATCCGACATAAGACACCGTCGATGCAAGCAGCCACGGAACAAGTTCCACATCCTTCGGCAGGCTGTGCGTCATCACGACAGCCGCCACGTCAGATGAAGGTTCCACCAATCTCGAAGCTGACCCGATCGGCGACGCCACCAGGCGGTGAGCCCCTTCAAAACGTGCGTGCGTCAGATTCACCGGACGATCATCAATGACAGAAACAGTCCATCCCAATTCCCTCGCAATGCGCGAAAGGGGCATGGCGTCATCACCAGATCCAAAGATCCACAGCGACTTGGGTGCGGCAAGCTTCTCCATGAAAACGCGAGCACTAGCTTCACCATCCGTCAGATGACAGCAAACAGGCACACCACTGGCGCCAACGGATTCGCAAACATGATGCAAATCGTCATGTAAAGCCGCCAGTTCATCGCCGGGGACCCGTAAACCAAGGGGAAAGCGATCCATCCCGTCAGATCGATAGACGGTACCCAGCACCTTGGATCGTCCAGTCGACAGAACGTCACGCATCGGCCGCGTCGGACAGGGCATGCCTTCGGTCACGCGCTCGACCAGTACATACACAACACCGGCACAACCCGTGTTGTATCGGGGGGCAAGTTCCACTCGTTCGCTTCGGGTATCAAAGCTGATAAGCGTCGGCCCTTCGCCGGCAATCACCGGCGCGGTGCGGCACAGATCACGTTCGAGACAACCACCACTGATGCTGCCAATATGTCCGCCGCCAGGAAGAATCAGCATGCGCGCACCGGGTCGTCGATAGGACGAACCCGCAACATCAACCACGGTCGCCAGGAAACAGTGACCGTTACTGCCGTCGACGGCTGCTACGATTTGTTGAATTTCATTCACAACACAAGTGGACTCGAATCGACTGGGAACACGCGGGAAACCGAGAATGCAACTTCCTTGCCGCTAGGCCAGCTGCGAACCAATGGGCAAGCGCCGAACACGGGTACCGCAGGCATCAAAAACTGCCGAGCAGACGGCCGCAGGAACACCGGGCACGCCAACTTCACCGATTCCACCCATTGCTTCCGCACTTTCAACGATATGAACTTCGATCGACGGAGACTCGTTCATGCGTACCACACGGAAGTCGTCGAAGTTCCCTTGCTGCACGAGACCGTTTTTGAAGGTGATCTCACCTTCCAATGTCGCTGATAAGGCGAAGATCGCGGCCCCTTCCATCTGTGCCTTCACCTGATCGGGATTGACAACACGGCCGCAATCAACAGCAATGACCATCCGGTGGATTCTTGGTACACCCTGTTCAACCGATGCCTCAACAACATGTGCGGCGAAACTCTGAAAGGATGCATGCACCGAGAGACCACGCCCGACACCGGCAGGCAGCG
>JBMYUM010000011.1:0-24876 GCA_049605375.1 Phycisphaerae bacterium
ACGTTCCCTCACCACCGAATAACACACCTACCGAAGGTTCAAAGCCAAAAGTTGCCTGAATATTAAAGACACCGCCGCTAGAACCGTCTCAAAGACAACAAAGACAACAAGGAAAGACAACAAGGACATCCAAGCCTTCATGAGCAAGAACAGCATGAAGGACATCCATGACCTTCAAGCGCATTTCAACGGCCGCGTCTGCTCTATTCTGAACAAGCATGATAAAGTCATGATCGGTTGGGACGAGATCATCCATCCCGATCTTCCCCCAAGTTGCCTCATACAGTCATGGCGTGGTCGCGATGGTCTCGAAGCCGCCGCACGCGCTGGACGAAAGGCCATTTTGTCGAACGGCTACTATCTCGACCATATGCGGCGCGCGTCCTTCCATTACGGCATCGATCCCGTCGGCCCGGACGACAATTTTGGTGACGCCGTCCTCGGTGGTGAAGCATGCATGTGGTCGGAATACGTCAGCGCCGAAACCGTTGACTCCCGTATCTGGCCGCGGCTTGCCGCCATTGCCGAACGACTCTGGTCCCCCTCCGACGTCACCAACATCGATGACATGTATCGACGGCTTTCCATCACCAGTTTGCGGTTGGAGCAATGGGGTCTTCGGCATCGATCAAATTTCGTCACCATGATCAGAAGACTCGCAGGCAATCGAAACACCAAACCACTGACCGAACTCTGTCGCATACTGGAACCCGTCAAATTCTATCAGCGCTCCGCAGCGGGTGGTTACACGACAACAACACCGCTCAACAGAATCGTTGACATCGCTCGCCCAGAAAGCCGAACGGCACGCGAATTCGAGAAACAAGTCGACCGCTTTCTGACCTCAGGAATGCCGCGTGACCAACGCATGAATATCCAAGAAACACTTGAACGCTGGCAGAGGCTTAGCCATGAGCTGAAAGCATGGCAGGCAAGTTCACCACAGTTCGACGAGGTTGAACCGGTTACCAGGAACGTCAGCCGCGTAGCCGGCTTCGGCTTGGAAGCATTGGAATGGCTGACAGATGATCGCATTGCCACGGACGAGTGGCTGGAAAGTGCAAACCAGTTCATTGATTTTGCCGCCAAGGCGCAGGCGGAGGTCGACATCGCAATCATCCCCTCCATTCGGAAACTGGTGCGTGCAGCGTCCGGTTTCGCGCAGACCCACGGCATGGCGTTTGGCCTGCACGGGAAACGCCATACGTTTGCCGGCGTCAACTTCTGGCAGGCTATGCACATGGGCATGGCTGGCGAAATCGGTGATCGCAAGCGACTGCGCGCTGAACTCGATTTCCTGCAGTCAATCGGTGTCACGAATTTGCGCATCTGGGCTTCCGCGGAAGGGCCGGACTCCGAACCGTATCGAATCAAGCCTTGCCTGATGCGAAGCCCGGGCAACTATGACGAAGATGTCCTGGATGGACTCGATTTCCTGATCGCTGAGATCGCCAAGCGAGACATGCACGCCGTTGTCGTATTGACAAACTTCTGGGAATGGAGTGGCGGCATGGCGCAGTACGTTTCCTGGAACAACGGAACAAAGATTCCCTACCCCGCTGAAAACGACTGGCGAGAGTTCACTGCGTACGCCACCCAGTTTTATGAGCACGAGACCTGCCAGGAACAATACAGGAAACACATCAAGCACATTGTCACGAGATTCAATAAACGGACGAATCGGCACTACCACAGTGAACCTGCCATCTTCGCATGGGAGTTGGCCAATGAACCACGGTATTATCCGATCAAGTGGATCAACGACACGTCGCGCTTTATCAAGCGTCTCGATCCCAATCACATGGTCACCACGGGTATCGAGGGGGACATTGCCTGCCCATTCTTCAAGACTCACGAAAGTGAGTTTGTTGACTACACGACGGTTCACATCTGGGCCCAGAATTGGGGCTGGTTCAACCCCAAGGATGAATCAACGTATGACGAAGCAGAGAAGAAGGCCTTGGACTACCTTGATAAGCACATCACGCAATCAACACGTCTTCGCAAACCACTGGTGCTGGAGGAATTCGGGCTCTCTCGCGACTGGACGGATCATCAGGATTATCACGACCCACGCTCCGGCGTTTTGTATCGCAACCGGCTTTACCGCGCACTGGGAAGCAAACTTGTTGCGTCTGCTGCCAACGGTCCGTCCGCCGGATTCAACATCTGGGCCTGGGCTGGTGCCGCGAAGCCCGGCGACTCATGGATCGGTGACCCACCCCATGAGAAACCAGGATGGTATTCTGTCTACCAGACGGACGAGACGACGCTCCAGATCATGCAGGCTATTGCCGAAGAATTGCGTTTGCTATCCGCGGACTAGCTTTGAACCCATCAGGCCGCGGTAAAGTCGATTCGCTTCCAGAGTGTCAGTTGCATGGTGTTCGCGGCACTGACAACAGCGCTTGCGAACGGAAGCTGAGCGTTCCAACAGCCCCAACAAGCAACGCCATGACAATGACACCCCAGGTCGAAACCGCAGGTATCGGAACGGATGGACTCCAAAAACTAATGTACGTGGCACCGGCGAGCCCACCGCTTCCTGCGGAAACGAATGTGCCGAGAACCGTGCCGTCTGTTGCATCGACTTGCCATACCCGATTGAGGCTATCGCTTGTGATGTAGAGATTTCCATCAGGGCCCTGGGCCATCCCAGTTGGGCGTGCATTTGCCCCCAAGTTGGAGAATACACCCAGGAATGCGCCGGTCGTCGCGTTGAAACGTTCTACTCGGTTGTTGAGCCACGAAGTAACCAGGAGTGACGCACCGCCGTCAGCAAAAAGCATCGTGCGCGGTCGACCGATCGACGAAATGAACGTCCCGGTCGAGGCACCGGTTGTGCCGTCATAACGATGCACGCGGTTGCTGAACCATCCCGGTACATAGAGGTTACCATCGGGTCCGAACATCATTCCCGCATCAGGCCCGTTGAGTCCGGCACTACCCGCTGCGACGAAAACATCCATGAAGTTGCCGCTGGAGCCGTCATATCGAATCACGTTGTCGGAGTTGAATCCGCACACGTAGAGATGACCGTCCGGGCCGAACGTCAGGCCCGTCGGTGCATCAAGCCCCCCGGTATCATCGCCGGGCGTCATGGGATCGTTCCAGACAAAACGATCGATAAACGCGCCCGTATCACCATTGAATCGTACGACGCTGTCATTTTCTTCGGAGACAACGTAGAGGTTGCCGTCCGGTCCAACGGTGCTCGCCTGAACACCATTCAACGTGCTGGTGTCGTCCAGATCGAACAGGTAATTACCGTTGCAACTGTCGTAGACATGAACGTTGTCAGACGTATACCCACTGACGAGCATCCGCTGCCCAAGGCAGTTTCCACCCGCAGTGGCTTGGGATGTCACGCCAATAACCGCAAGAATGGTCCCTGTGTACATGATGCTGTGTTGTCGTTGTTGAGTACGTGACATGATGTTCTTCTCTCTTCTGTATTGTGTATTGGATGTAACGGACCGTAGGCCGTAAGCCGGCAAATCATGAACGTGCGCAACTCGAGAACGTGGAGAACGGATTCTCGAGCGCGCACGCTACTTCCCAGGATCAACCATGGGCCGAACTGCCCCAGGCCAGTGCACCGGCAAGCCCTTGTATCAAGACAAGGGTTGCTCGTTGTTGGACCCCATGTGTCCCAGGCTCCCCAGCCACGAGGTATGTCAGCCATGCGGCGTGCTCGGCGCTAGACCAATCAACGGCACGGGTCGTGACGCCGGAGCCGCGGCCACGGCACGTGCTTTCGGAAGCGTGCCGCGTTGGCCGAAGAGAGATAGTCCGTGGACAACGCGAACCGAACATTCAATTTGAAAAAAATTCCGGACCGAAAGGACACTTACTACACGCGAATAAAGGCATGAACTGCCCCGCCGGCGTGTTATACTGAGAGTCAGATGTCGCAACACATGAGACCAAGGGGCAACATGGCAGGTTACACAACAAGACTCTCCCTGCTTGCGAAAGTCAGGGATCGCCAAGACACCAACGCATGGCGCCGCTTCGACAGAACCTACGGCGATCTCGTCGTGCGTTACTGCCTCAACAACGGTCTGCAGCTATCGGACGCGGAAGATGTACGGCAATCCGTCATGATTCAACTAGCCAACAGTATGCCGGAGTTCAGGTACAAACCCTCGCGTGGGCGATTCCGGCATTACCTTCGTGCAACGGTACGGCATGCCATTTATCGCACGGCGCGCCGTAAGCAGATTCAAACCGTGCCGATTCAAGACTCTGATTGCGACAGCATGGCAAACCAGACTGATCCGGCTTGGGATCGTGCTTGGATCGATCATCATTATTCACGAGCGATCGCTAAGCTGAGAAAGCAGTGCAAGCAAGAGAGCCTGGACGTCTTCGATCGTTACCTCGCCGGCGACTCGACCGCACAGATTGCCGCCGCATTCAAGAAAACACCTGACGCTGTTCGGAGGATACGTGATCGCCTGCGTGACCGTCTGCGACAACTGATTGCCGAACAACTTGAAGAAGAGCCAAGCTGATATGCATGACGAGGATTATCCCGAAGTGAGCGACGCCATCAGCGGCGAGTTGCAATCACTGGGCTTCGATGACGACAGTGATGAGTGGCTCGCGTTCGCCCAGCAGTCTCAGCAATTCCCGTCTCTGGGCGGAATCGGTGACTATGAGATTCTGCGCGAAGCCGGTCGCGGCGGACAGGGAATCGTCTATCAGGCACAAAACACTGAGACGGGACAACTGGTCGCCATTAAGCGCATTCTACCTGGAATGACGACGGCTCGTATTCGCGACCGTTTCCAACGCGAAAGCAAGCTCATATCGAGGCTGAAGCACCCTAACATAGTCAACTGTCTTGATCAGTTGGAAGCAAACGGCGACCTCTACCTTGTCATGGAGTGGATTGAAGGTGACGACGTCGCGGCATGGAGTGGCGTTCGCAGGACCGACGTCGATGCGCATGGTTCGTTACGGGAGTGCCGGAACCTGGAGGAACTGCTCAACCTGTTTGTCCAGATCTGCCATGCCGTGCAGTACGCGCACGAACACAATGTCATACACCGCGACATCAAGCCTTCCAATATCATTGTTGACGGGCAGAATGTACCCCATCTGCTCGATTTTGGACTTGCACGCATCTTTCACGACGAATCGCTGGGGTCGACCATCCAGTCCGCAACGAACACACAGTTTGCGGGCACCCTTGCTTACGCATCGCCTGAGCAATTTCTCAAACCGGGACATGAATTGGACGGACGAGCCGATGTCTACGCACTTGGTGTCGTCTTGTTTGAGATGTTGACGGGGCAGCTACCCCATGAGACCAATGGTCCTATTGCTGAGGTCATCAGCGAAGTCTGCGAACGGGCACCGCGTCCGGCGCAGCTTCTGGCACCCGGATTGCCCGACGGCCTCTATCGTGTCTTGAATTGCGCTCTCGCCAAACATCCGAGTCAAAGATATGCCACTCCGATGGCACTTGCTGATGACGTCTTGAATTCCATTCATCAGCGCCCGCTGCAAGCAGCGAAACCATCAACCGTCTCACTGTTGCGGATCTTGTACAGAAAGAACCGTGCCGCGAGCATTCTTGCCATACTGATCGTCGCTCTTCTGGGAGTTGGGTTCGTTTCGACGGCATGGCTCGCCAACAGTGCGATGACGGCGCGTGATCGTGAGCGTGCGCAACGGGACGTGGCCGAGAAGACCGTTTCCTTCCTCAGCGGCATGCTGGCGCAGGCCAATCCGCGGCACCGGGGAGGCGCCGTTCGTGTCGTCGATATTCTGGAAGACGCCGCCGATCGTGTGGAGTCGGAATTGGCCGATGCACCGCGTGCTTCCGCCGATGTCTACCGAACCATCGGGAAGACCTATTACAGTCTCTGGCTCACGGCAAGATCGGAAAAGTACTTCAGACGCGCACTCGAAATCTACCGCGAACAGCTGGGACCAGACCATGCGCTGGTAGCCGCGACACAGCGCAATCTCGGTGCGGTCCTCAGCTTTCAAGACGACAAGGAAGCCATCACGCTTCAACGTGACGCGTTGCGTATCAATCGCCTGCTCTACGGAGATGCACACCCACTGATTGCATCGACCATGCACGACTTGGCCTTTGCCATTTATCGCGGGACGCGGCCGCCTGATTTTGAGGCAGCGGAAACCACGTTGTTGCGCGCGCAAGCCATGCGAAGAGAGATCTATGGCGAAGCTCATGCAAGCGTCAACGGCGGCATGCACCTGCTGGCGGCCATGCGATCCCGACAGGGAAGACACGAAGAGAGCACGGCGCTGTATCAAGAAGTCATACAACGGATGAGCCGCACGTTACCGGATGACGATCCTGCCTTGATCGAATGCCTCGCAGACTACGGCGAAGCGCTGACGCGCGCCGGTCAGTTTGAGCGTGCGTTGCAGGTGCTTGACGAAGTCGTCCATCGGACCCGCGATTCATTCGGATCTTCGTGGTCGGCTACACCGCGATTTCGGCAAGGCTTGCTTCACTTTAAGATGCAGGCGGTTGAGCTCGCGGAAAAGACCATGCGCGAAGCCCTGCAACTCTATCTCGCGCGAATTGTCGATCATCCCCAGGCGGTCATGTTTGCATCACGTACCGTCGCATTCGAACAAGACGAATACTGGGACAAGCTGCGTCGTTTACTTGTTGACCTGCCAATTGATCAACATCCCGATCCGAATCTCTTTACAGAAATCCTGCTCGGACTCGCCCGATGCCGCCTGTCATTGGGTGACCACGACCGAGCGGTACAAATCGCAACCGCTGCTTGTACCGCACGCGAAGCGTACCTCGATTCCAACCACTGGCGAAACTGGAAAGCGAAGCGCGTCCTGGCTCAAGCGCGAATCAAGCGAGGTCCCCCTGATGCCCAAGCGGTCACAGAGGCACGAAACTCGCTCAAGGACGGCTGCGACTTCGCCATTCGGGCCTTTGGAGAGTCGTCACCACAAGCGAAGGCGCTCTGCGAAGACTGAACGCCACGCCTTCCCGAAAGCTGCGATCCAGCCTGTCGTGACGCGAATTGTCGAAAGTGACAAAACTCACCGTTTTCTTTCCGTAAATCCGGTAGCGACACTACTATAGGAGTGAGCGTCAGAACTGCTGAATTTTCAAAAGGGTTGAGCGCGTAGCACGCATAAAATGAAAGCCACACTGGAAATAGAATCGGAACGGCCGACGACCGGGAAATCCGTCCAGGCGATCGGGGCCGCGGAGCCGAACGCCAGCGTCGCGATGGCGCCCGTCCATCATGCAACACGTCCTCGCGGTACCGTGATCGGAAAGGTCATGCCGGTTGTTTTGGTCATCGCCGCCCTGACGGTTGGCGCGGTGTTGATTCAGACACCGCCGCAAGTTCCACGCGCGGAAGTCGAAGCACTCACCCCGGTTGTCGAAGTGATTCCGATCTCGTCGCAACAGATCCCGGTCGAGATCCAAGCTTATGGTACGGTCATTCCCGCACGTGAAATCAGCGTGATGCCGGAGGTGTCAGGCCGCATCGTCGCCCTTCACGATCAATTGAAAGCGGGCGGCAACATCGGACAACGCGAATTGCTGCTGAAGATTGATCCAACCGATTACGAAATTGCCGTCGCGCAGGCACAGGCTGATCTCAATGTAGCGGAAAACGAACTGCAGCGTGTGCAGGCCGGAATAGCATCACTCGCGGGTCGCCGCGATCAACTTGAGATTGAAATCGAGTTTCTGCAATGGAACGCCGAGCGATTTCGCAAGCTTGCCGAACAGGATTCGGCCGGCGAAGCCGAAGCCCGAGATGCCGTGACCAAACTGCGCAGCCAGCAGGCGGCACGCTCTACACTCGAAGCACAGATCTTTGAGCAGGAACAGGCGGTCGCCACCGCTTCGGCCCGTGTGCAGGTTTCGGGTCGACGCCTGGAAGCTGCCCGTATCGCACTAGAGCGTACCGAGGTACGAGCCCCTTTCGACGCCATTGTGACGCGTGAGAGTATTGAAGTCGGCCAACTGGTGACGCCGCAGTCCAGCGTAGCGACGCTTGTGGCGAATGACGAATTCTGGGTTGAAGCTTCGGTCCCTCTGAAGCAGTTCCAGAATATCAAGTTCGCGGACGACGATGCAACCGACGCCAGTCAGGCTCAGATTGAGCAGGCAGCCATTGGCCTTGACCAACCGCGCGCAGGCGTGGCACTTCGCGCGTTGGGTGATCTCGATCCCCTGGGGCGCATGGGGAGACTGCTCGTTTCACTCCCTGATCCACTGAACGTGTCACGCAACGAAGGTCACCCTGTCCGGCTTGGCAGTTATGTGAAGCTTCGCCTTTCAGCCGGCGTTGTCGATGGCGTTTTCCCTGTTCCACGCAAAGCCCTTCGAGAGAATGATCATGTTTGGGTTCGGGATGAGAACGGCTGCTTTGCCATTCGCAGTGTCGACGTGGTGTGGCGTCGTCATCAGGATGTCCTCGTCCGAAACGGCTTCGAGGCCGGCGACACCTTGATCATTTCTCATTTGTCGAGCGCCATCCCAGGTATGCCGCTGCGTACGAGCGAGACGAAGAGCTCCGAAGATTCGACTGCTACCACTGAGACCAATTCATGACACCGAACCTGCCTGATCTTGCGGGTTCACCGCCTCGCTCGGAGGGTGTGCTCGCCTTTATGGCCCGCAATCATGTCGCGGCCAATCTGCTCATGCTTCTTTTCATCGTCGGCGGCCTCATCGTCACTGGTCGAATCAAGCAGGAGGTCTACCCAAGCTACGAACTTGACATTGTCAATTTCAATATGGCGCTTCCCGGCGCCACGCCCGAAGAAGTCGAAGAGGGTATTCTGCTCCCTGCGGAAGAGGCTGTCCGCGGACTTGAAGTCGTCAAGAAGATCGAGTCGACTTCCAAAGAAGGAAGCGGCAGTATGGCTGTCGAACTTCTCGAAAACTCCGACCCGAATCGGGCACTGCAGGACATCAAGAACGCGATCGACCGCATTTCCTCCTTTCCCGAAGAAGCAGAACGACCGCGTGTGGAACTCGCGATACGACGTCGTTCAACCGTCACGGTCGCCATCGCAGCCGACATGGACGAGCTCACGCTGCACGCGTTTGCGGAGCGTGTTCGCAACGACCTGTTGACGCATGATGAGATCACGCAGATTGACGTCTACGGCATACGAAACCCGGAAATTACCATTGAAGTTCCCACGGCGCAGCTTCGTACGCTTGGCCTGACGCTCGACGATGTGGCACGCACCGTGCGGCAGGCTGCCCGAGACGTACCCGGCGGTGAGGTGCGGACCGAAGGTGGTGAAGTTCTTTTACGGAGTGCCGGCAGGCGCTTCTTCGCGAGCGAGTATCGCGACATTCCCATTGTCAGCAGTCCCAGCGGCGCGAGCCTCACGTTGGGTGACATCGCGACCATCACTGACGGATTTGAGGATCGCGATCGCGTCAGTACGTTCAATGGCAAGCCCGGGGTGACACTCTGGATTCATCAAACCGGCAATCAGAAGCCGTTGGAAATTGCACAGATTGTCTACGACTATGTCGACCGCATGAACGCGTCTCTCCCTGATTCAGTCGAGATGATCGTCATGTGGGATCGGGCACGGGAGTACCGCGAACGGCTCGACCTTCTGCTGAAGAACGGCGTCATCGGCATGGCACTGGTTCTTGTTGTTCTTGGTATATTCCTAACTCCGAAACTTGCGTTCTGGGTCGGCTCGGCAGTACCCGTCTGTTTGCTGGGTGGGATCATGCTGTTACCGATGATGGATACGACCATCAACATGATCTCCCTCTTTGCATTTATCATCACGCTCGGCATTCTTGTCGACGATGCCGTGATCATTGGCGAAGAGGTGTTCGAAAATATTCGCTCGGGCATGACCCGCATCGATGCAGCTATTGCGGGTGCCAGAAGCATGGCAGTCCCCGTCTGCTTCGCCGTGGCAACGAATATCGTGGCGTTCATTCCGCTTATTTTTGTTCCGGGAAGAACCGGGCGTTTCTTTGCTGCGATACCGCTCGTCGTCATTACCGTGTTCATGATTTCTCTCTTTGAGAGTCTATTCATTCTTCCTGCTCACCTGGCGCACGCCAAACCGGTTGACCCCAAGGGGTGGGGTCTGCTTGGACGAATTGCCGGGCTGCAGCGACACCTTGCATCTTTGTTCGATGGCTTTACCAGACGGGTTTACGCCCCACTGCTCGATTTCACGCTGCGTCACCGAGGCCTGACCGTGGCTGCCTTTCTCAGTGGTCTGATCGTCATGGGAGCGTGGTACGAGAGCGGGCGGCTGAATTTCACCTTCAACCCACGCATCGAAGGCGACCGGGTCGACGCTGAGATTTCCGTTCCGTTCGGCGCCCCTTTTTCCGAAACCACACGCGTGGCAAACCTGGTGGAAGAAGCCGGCCTTCGCGCGGCGGAACGTTTCGGTCCACGCGATGAGGTACTGACCGGCTGGATGAATGGCCAGGGGCGGCGCGGCTCAAATGCCGCCGATGTGAATCTTGTCCTGGTTCCGCAGACGCAGCGGGACTTCACACCTGCTGATTTCGTGCGAGTCTGGCGTGAAGAAATCGGGGACCTTCCCGGTTTGGAAACACTGTTCTTCGAATGGGAGGTTGGCCCGTCCGGTTCACGCGGTCTGACCGTCCAGTTGTCGCATCCGGATCGTCTGACGTTGGAAACCGCGTCATCGAAACTGGCGGATGAGCTGCGAACGTATGCCGGCGTGACCGACATCGATGACGGTTTTGCCGCCGGCAAGCCACAGTTCGATTTATCCATCACCGAAGAGGCGCGATCGCTCGGACTGACCCATGACGCGATCGGGCGCCAGGTTCGTCACGCCTATTTTGGTGCGGAGTCGCTCCGCATGCAGCGTGCGCGCAGCGAAGTGAAGGTCATGGTCCGCCTGCCCGCCGCGGAACGACGATCTCTTGCCGATCTTGAGAACATGATTGTCCGGACACCGAGCGGCGGCGAAATGCCGCTTTTTGAAGCCGTCGACCTTGAACAGACGCGAGCACACACAGAGATCAAGCGCATCGATGCGCAGCGGGTTCTGACGGTAACGGCCAATGTGTTGCCAGAGCTGACCAACGTGAACAAAGTTCGGGCGGACCTTGAGGCCAACGTGTTCCCCCAGTTGCAGGCAACGTATCCTGGATTGACCTTCGGTTACGGCGGTCGTCAACAGGAACAGGCAAACGCGATGCGTATTCTCATGTGGGGTCTTGCGGCTTCGCTGGCGGTGATCTTCGGCATGTTGGCCGTGATCTACAGTAGTTACGTCGAAGCGTTGATCACCATGCTCGTTGTGCCTTTTGCCATCGCCGCGGCTCTGCTCGGTCACATTGTGATGGGGTACGATCTCTCCGTGGTGAGCGTCCTCGGCATCATCGCGACCTGCGGCGTGGTTGTGAATGGCGGACTGGTGCTCACGGTTACCATGAAGAAGCTACTTGCCCAGGGTGCCAGCACGATTGATGCAGCTCGTCAGGCGAGTCTTCGCAGGTTCCGGCCGGTGCTGCTCACCTCGTTGACTACTTTCATGGGGCTGGCGCCTATGATTTTCGAATCGTCACCGCAAGCACGCTATCTCATCCCCATGGCCATTGCCCTTGGATTTGGCATCATGTTCTCGGCTGCTGTTGTGCTGCTCATGATTCCCGCGTGCCATGTTCTGGCACGGCACTGGATCATGGAACCCAGGCAGGATGATGCAACAACAACGTCGACGGCCGGTGTGCAATCACTTGCCATGCAATAGGCGCGGCACAAGCCTGGGGAAATCGCACAAACCACGTCTTGCCCCTGGTCGGACGCTGCGGACAATGGAGCCCGTCGGCGGTCTTACGCGCCCAGTCTTATGCGCCGGTGGAATGATCCAGACATGGAACGGGATCAATGAGGATTCTCGCAACATGCCCACACTAACGTTTACGAACGTCACCAAGCGATTTCATTCCCGGCAAGGCGGCACCGCTGCCGTTAGTAACTTCAGCCTTGACGTTAACGATGGCGAACTGCTGGTTCTTGTCGGTCCTTCCGGTTGTGGGAAATCGACGACACTCCGGCTTGCTGCGGGGCTGGAGAAACCCGACACCGGCGACATCATGTTTGATGGTTCCAGCCTGTCGGGTATCTCGGCCAAAGACCGGAACATTGCGATGGTCTTTCAGAACTACGCTCTCTACCCGCATATGACGGCTTTCGAAAACATGGCCTTCGGCCTGAAGATGCGCGGGGTTTCGCGTGTGGAACGTGAAGACGCCGTCCGTCGCGTCGCGTCGATGCTGGAGCTGGATCACCTTCTGCACAGACGACCGGAAGCCATGTCGGGTGGAGAATGCCAACGGGTTGCCATCGGGCGCGCCGTTGTTCGGTCTCCGCGGTTGTTCCTTTTTGATGAGCCGTTGTCGAATCTGGATGCGAGACTCCGCGATCGAATTCGCACAGCGATCAAACGGCTACAAAAAACGCTCAAAACGAGCACGCTTTATGTTACGCACGATCAATCGGAAGCGATGGCACTCGGTGATCGCATCGCGGTGATGAACGAAGGTGCGCTGGAGCAAGTGGGTACGCCGATGGAGATTTACAAGCGACCGGCGAATGCGTTCGTCGCGTCGTTCATCGGTTCCCCACCGATGAATCTATATGATGGAAGCGTCGTGCAGGTCGATGGTCAAACCTGCATCGACACCCCCCTTGGTTTGGTTCGACCGGATATCGAAACCTTGCATGCGCGCTCCTTGAGTTTGGGAAGTCACCTGGTGATCGGTTTCCGACCAGACGCCGTCGAGCTTGATGATCGGCGGCGGGACGATGATCGGACGGCATGGTCCGGACTCGCGCGCGTTGAGCTTGTGGAACCGACGGGTGATCGGCAGCAGCTACACCTGATTGTGAATGATGATGTTGCGTTAACGGCCGTTTGCAGCACTGATATCGCGTCGGCGCCGGACGACCGGCTTCCGGTTCGCATTTCGCCCGATAAGATCCAGCTGTTCCCGGCCTCGGCGCGAACACCCCAATCCCTCTAACCCATTACCCTTAATACACTTACATTAGAGTGGCCGCCACCATCGCGGTCTTGACTTACCGGTGCCAAGAAGCGTCCAAAAATGTGTTGCTACACAACCTTAATACTGATAAATTATGCAACGTTGCATAATCGTTGCATGGCCTTTGCGAAGGATGACAAACAAGATGGCGACAATCAGGCAGCTAGCAGTCGCAGCCGGCGTCTCCGCGAGTACCGTCAGCCGCGCCTTGAAGAATGATCCGTCGATTGCTGCAAAGACGCGCGAACGTATCGCTGCGCTTGCACAGGAGGCCGGTTATGCGCCAACGCGACAAGACGGTCCGATCGGGCTTGTTTACCTTGGCCCTCCAACGGTTGACTCGATGTATGACTCTTCGGTCATGGCCGGCATCATGCGCGGCCTGACTGAACTGCAGCGTGACTTGATGGTGGTGAATCTTGCGCAGCAGATCCCGGACCGGGAAAGCATTACGAGCTATTTTCGGCGCAAGGGTCTTGCGGGCGTTTTGATTCGCTCTTCTTCCAACGCGCGTGATATTTGCCACGCCGTGGCGCGTGAAGGTTTTCCGCACATTGTGCTGAGTGAGCGTTTTGATGATGAGTCCATTCGTTATGTCGATTGCGATTCGTTTGCTGAGACGCTCCGAGCGACCGAATACTTGATTTCGCTTGGTCACAAGCGAATTGCATTTGGCATGAACCGCGTGAGTGACGGCGATCACCTTGATCGCCTTCGTGGATATGAGGCCGCTCTGCTGCGGCACGACATTCCGCGGGATCCGAGTCTCATTATTCGCCAGTACGCCAATCATGCCGGCGGCGCCAGTGCGTTGAAGATGTTGATGAGCATGCCGGAGCCACCGACGGCTGCGTTCTTCGCCGACCCGATGCTGGGGGTGGGTGCTATCAACATGGCTCATTCGATGGGTCTTCGAATTCCTGACGATCTCTCGATCATCGGGTTTGATGACGCGCAGGTTCGCTTCAGCGTTCATCCGGCGATGACTGCTGTTTGCCAGGACTCGGTCGAGCTGGGTTATTTGGCTGCCCAGTCCGTGTGCCGACAGATTGAATCAAAAGAATCCATCGCCGCGCATCAGTTGCTCCCAACCGTCCTGGAGATCAATGGTTCGACCGCTCCTCCGAAGGATGTTCCGGTTCGAATTCTGACGGGAGGAACGAAAACCGCATCAGTGACGAATGATTTGCGGTCTGCGTAGAGGTCCATGAGGGTACTGCTTTCCAATAAAGGTGTGGAAGTCTATGGGAATGCTTAGGAATCAGGCACGGATGAATAATTCTGACCAAGTACGTTCGACGAGCGTACGGCGCGGCATCAGTGTAAAGCGATCGGGCTTTACGCTGATCGAGCTGCTTGTCGTCATTGCCATTATCGGGTTGCTGGTGTCAATTCTGCTTCCGTCGATGTCTCGCGCCAGGGAGCAGGCTCGCATGACGAAGTGCCTCGCCAACATGCGTGGGATGGGGCAATCGGCATTTACATTTGCAAACAACCACAACGATCGCTTCCAGGTCGCCACGGATGAAGTGGGACTTGATGCCGCTGACCGTCCGCGTCGTATTTACGAATACGACTGGAAGTACGGCAGTAACGGCGAGTTGCTGGCGTGGCCGGTCGCGTTGGCCAAGACCGCCGGATACGAAATGGAACACAACTGGGACTGGGGCGTACGTGCCAAAACGTACCGCGAAGCCCGTGATCTGATTGAGGAAACTCCCAATCTTCAGGAATTTGATCTGGTTGTTTGCCCTTCAGACCAGGTCGAAATCTCGTCCCCCTTCTATCCTCGTAATAAGAGTGGGGCGAATAACGGGCTCAAGGCTGACAATCCCCTGGCCGGTGACGGTGGCAGCGAGGCTGCCTACTGGGGCCGCCTGAGCTACGGCATCAACGAGGATGTGTCGGGTGTCGAGGTGCAGGAAAGCGGTGGCTGGCCTGCTTCCGGTCGTTTTGCTGAGTCCGCCAGTGGTCCGCAGTGGTGTGAAGGTGAGCAGGCCTATCCGCCATCGACGCCATGCGGTCGCGGTGATGCCGGACGTCGACTTCGCGGTCGTCTGGATCGCGCGTATGACCCTGCTACGGTTGGCCTGATCTTCGACGCCGGTCCGGTGAACGAAGCGAAGGCAGCCGGTGAATCAGATCCGATGGTGTACGCCAACTTGATCACAAGCGCCTTGGCGAAGGGACCGTTTCTTTCAGATTTCCAGCAGCGATTCCCCAAGCGTATCACCAACAAGCGTCACGCGGATGGACGCATCAACGTACTGTTTGCTGATGGTCACGGCGAGAATGCCAAGCCTCTGGCATTTGAAGATGAGTTGATCGATCAGATTCAGATTCCGGTCCAGTATGGACCCAATGTACGTGTATCCCCTTACAAGGCGTACGTGATCGATAAGTAGCGTTCACGTTGCCTTGGGCAGACACAGTTTAAGGTTAGGTCTTCTGAGGTTCCGTCGTCTGGAACCTCGGAGCAAAGAGAGAACTGGAGGAGTGAGATGAGCAAGAGAAGTGGTTGGGCCCTCTGGGCCGGCGGACTCGCACTGGTAGTCGCCGGTCAGGCCTCGGCTCAGAACCTGCTGACGAACCCGTCATTTGATGACAATGGTGGTTCGTTGGACGGTTGGAACGTATTTGGTAACGCATTTGCAGACACCAACATCTTTGAAACAGCACCTGCTGGTGCCGTACTGTTTGGTAACTTCCCCGACCCGCCAGGATTCAACGTCACGGGTATTTTCCAGGAGTTTCCAGCCTCGGAAGGCATTAACTTCCAGATGGCGTGCGACGCACAGGTCCTTTCTGCTGACCCGATTGCCACGGCGCCCATTCCGAACTCCAACTGGGCTGTCATGAAGATCTCGTTCTTTGACGCTGCTGTCGGTGGTGCTGAGATCGGATTCGGCGAAGTCGTTATCGGTGACGTCGACTCGGTACAGGATGTTTGGACTAACTACAGCGTCGATGCCGTGTCTCCGGCCGGTACGCAGCGTGTGGAAGCATTCTTCCTGTTCCTGCAGCCGAACAACGAGTCGGGTGCTATCTTCATCGACAACGCTTCGTTCCAGGTTCTTTCGGACTCACCGACAGGTGCCTGCTGCGATAACAACAGCGGCACGTGCGAAGAAGGTGTTGAGCAGATTGACTGCCAGAACGCCGGCAATCGTTACGGTGGTGACGACTCGACTTGTGATTCACTCTTCCCGGCCTGTGGAAGCTGTGGCGAGAACCTGTACGCCAACCCCGGCTTTGATGAGATGGATGGCTCATTCGACGGCTGGATCGCATTCGGTGGCGTGGCAATCGACGATGGCCTGTCACTGTCGCCACCGGCAAGTGCAAAGGTCTTTGGTCAGTTCAGCGGCGGTTTCAACGTATCGGGCCTCACGCAACGTTTCAATATTTCGGAAGGCCAGCCGGTTGAGCTTGCCGGCAGCATCTACGTCGGCGATTTCGATCCGTTGACGGGAGCGGGTCCGCCGGACTTCAACTGGGCCGTCCTGAAGATCGCTTACTTCAACGCCCTTTCGGGTGGTGCAGAAATCGGTGGCAACGAAATCATCGTTGCTGACGGATCGACGCCGCTGAACCAGTGGATTGATTTCAGCGTTTCTGGCATGGCGCCTCCGGGCACCCAGAGTGCCGAAGGTTTGTTCCTGTTCCTGCAGCCGGGTCTCGATCCGGGCGCTGTCTTCGTCGACAACATGTCGATCCAGGTTACTTGCCCGCCAGAGCCGGAAGCATGCTGCGGCAGCGATGGCAGCTGCTCGCTCGAACTTGCTGACGATTGCATTGCCGGTGGCGGAACGCCAAGCGGCATGTCATGCGAAGGCGACGGCGACGGCGACGGCGTTGACGGCAATTGTGGTGACCAGTGCCCGTTTGATGGTAACAAGACTGCACCGGGCGTTTGCGGTTGTGGTAACCCGGATGTCGACAGCGATGCTGACGGCGTTCTGGACTGCAATGACCAGTGCCCGGGTGAAGATGACCTGGCCGATGAGAATGGCAACAGCATTCCGGACTGCCTTGAAAGCCCAGAAACTGTACCGACGGTATCGACCTGGGGTCTGATGATCCTGGCCATGCTGCTTCTGGCAGCCGCCAAGATCCGCTTTCTCGATAATCGATTTGCTGCTCAGCAGTAATCGAATGAGATGACGACGAGCCGCCCTCGACGCTTCAGAGTCGAGGGCGGTTTTTTGGTCACTGCCACTTTCTGTTCCGGCGCAATGTCGAAGAGCGGGGATGTGCGGCGGCCTCATGCACAATCGTGTCACAGCGCACCATGAGTGGCACCATCTGCATTATTCGGGGGATCACGCGATGCCGCCCCACCCATCAGAAAGGCATCGCTGGGTATGGGTCGAAATAGATATCCGATCAGCGGGATGGTAAGGAGGCGAGAGGATTAGTATGTCTTCACAGAATTCAAGTACCACACAGGGGTTGGTGCGACTTGGACGCGTATGCGCAGGAAGCGTATTGGCTGCATGCCTGTTTGCAGCAACGGCGTCCGGGCAGATTGTTGATGAGAACTTTGACAGCGCGACCGGCACGGGTGGCGTTGACATTCTCGTTGGACAGGGTTTTAACGAAATTGATGGCTTTGATGATGGTCTGACGGGTGAAGCGAGCTTTGCCGGTACGTTCGGCGATGGTTTCATCACGATTGCCAATGCCGCCGGTAGCACGTCCGATGGCGTAGGTGGCACGGGTGCCGCCGTTTTGACTGTTGCCGATGCGTCCTTTACGGACGGCGGCTGGTTTGCAAGCCTGTTCTTCCCTGATATTGCCATTGCAAGTCCGAGCCTGAGCTCACTTTCATTGCAGGCAGACATCAAGACGAACGTGCCGAACGCTCGTTATGTGGTTCGTCTTGAAGGAAACGCGTTTGATCCATTTGGACTGGACCAGGACTTTACCGATGTCCTTGGTGGGGCTCCGGTCACGTACTTCGACAATACATCTGGACCGACTGGTTTTACCGACAACTGGGATGAGGGAATTGCAGGCGAAGTCGCGTTCGCCGGTCTTAACGGAACGGCTACGGTTTCAGGCGGTGCCAGTGTTGTCGGCCTGACGACCGGCGGTGTCGGCGGTGGCGGTGCTGGTGAACTGACCGTGACGGACATTTTCGTCGATCCGGACTCGACCTGGTTCGCCGGTGTCGCTTTCCCTGATCAGCAGCTTCCTATTCTTGATCTCAGCCAGATCTTCCTCACCGGCGACATCAAGGGTGAAGCCAACGGCGGCCTTGTGGGTGACTACCAGCTTCGTATCGAAGACCAGGACATCGACTTCCTTACTTTCAAGATGACTGCTGACGGCACTTTCCAGAGTGTTGGCGGTCCACTCTCTGACGCCGAAAACGGTGGTGTCGGTATCGGTGACAACATCTTCGATCCGACCAACGGTCCGTTCAGCGTTGTTGTCGTATTTGACAATGACAGCGGCGACACCTGGGGTCAGGGTGGCCGACTGACGTTTGACAATCTTTTCCTTACTGGTGGTGCGGTACGCAGCACGATCGGAAGTGTGACGTTTGAAGGCGTATCTGACGGCTCAAGCTTCGCCACCGTGGGTGGTACGCTGACAGGCGGATCGTCAACGTTTGACAATGTTGACGAATCGTTCTCGACCGTTACGGAAACCGGTGGTGGTACATTCTTCGATAACACATCGGGAACGAGTGGATTCACGCCGGGTTGGGACGATGGTATTGAAGGCGAAGCTGCGTTTGCCGGATTCTTCGGGCTGGTCAGCGTTGTCGGCGGCGCCTCGGCTGAAGGCATCGCAACCGGTGGGAACACCGGTGGTGCTGCCGTATTGGATGTCACCGGTCTTCAGGTCATCGGCAGTTGCGAAACGAGTGGATGGTTCGCCGGTCTGAGCTGGCAGGGACAGATTTTCCCGCCCGGCGATCTCAGTTCGATTTTCCTGCGGGCAGACGTTCTTGGTGAAGCAGCACCGGGTGGCCTTCTTGGTCTGATCAACCTGCGCATTGAAGATGCCGATCAGGACAGTTTGAATTTCGTTCTTCCCGCACAGAATGGAAACTTCCTTACCGTTGGTGGTCCGCTCTCATCGGCCATTGAACGCGGCGGACAGCTTCCGACTTCAGATGGCATGTTTGATCCAACGGCCGGTCCTTTTACTGTCGCCGTCGGTTTTGAAGAGCCGTGCGACACATGGGACATCGGCGGCAAGTTGACGGTCGACAACGTCTTCCTGACGTCGGCACCGTTTGGAACCGGCGTCGACAGCTACTCGATCGCTGTCGCAGCGGAAGGAAACGCAGGTAACGCAACGTGGGGAACCGGCGGCGTTCTTACGTTGGACAATCTCTCGCTGACGGAAGTTGAAGTTTCGATTGAGCCTCCTTTGGCGAACGACATCTTTGACGTGAATGGGACTGTAAAGTCGTGCGCAAACGATGCCGAGTGTGCCGTTGGCGAAACGGGTCCGACACCGCAGACGGTCTGCCGTGACTCCGATGGAGACGGATCAGATGATGCGTGCTACGTGGCTCGACAGCGTTACCTTTCGGTCAAGCCGAATCCCAACAACGCTGGCTCGAACTACGCACTCCGTGTGAGCCTTGATACCGGCGTTGCCGGTAGCGCCGTCCTTGGCTTCGTCCAGGCGGCTTCGAATGTGTCCGCCGGCTCCAATCCGGGTCCGGCTTCGTACGACAAGGCCACCATCGATGCCACTCCGTTCTACACGGACTGGACGACTGTCACGAGCGGTATCATTTCGATCGGTGACTGCGAGGTTTCACCGGGCAACAGCTACATCGTTCAGGCGATCAACGATGGTGACGACGTTGGTAACGAAAGCGCGTACTCGCTTCCGTTGAATCTGCCGACGTGTGCCAACAACGGTGACGTCACGGGTGGTGGTTCGCCGGGTGATCCGCCGAACGGTGCGCAGGGCTCACTTGTTGACGTGTTCGCTCAGATTCTCGGTTTCCAGAGTGTTGGTAATGAGCCGCTGGACTGGCTTGATACCGACCCTGCCACGGGTGCCGCGAATCCGAACCTCATTGTGAACCTGGCAGATGCTTTCGCGGGTGTCCAGGCGTTCCAGCAGAACCCGTATCCGGGTCCTGCACCGCTGGATTGTCCGTAGTTCATTATGAATGGCACGTCGTCAACACTCCTGCAGAGGGGCAGGCGTGTGCGACGTGTTTGTTGGCGATATTGGAACGCCGTCGCATGCGGGCGGCGTTCCAACCTTCGCGATTCGACGGGTTTCCTTCAGGGCCTTCCGGTGATGGAAGGCTGGCCTGGACGACATCTGTTGATCGTTCGAAGGGCCGTTGAGCGGCTTTTGCTTTCGATCTGGAGGGGTCGAAAGTAAAGCCTGGCAGCCCTACTATTTATTTGACCTTGCCGCGTATTCCGTTGTGCTGGGTCGTGCTCTTGAGCGAATCATGCCAGGAGCAGACAAGGGTTGTCCGAGTACTCGGGTCGTCTGAGAAATCGAGCCTGCTGGGTACTCGGGTCGTCTGGTTAGTCGTACTTGAATTTCCATCGCATGCCATGGCGTTTCGTCCAGTGACCGTCAGGGCTGCTGAATCGTCTAAGTAGAGAGCTGACAACTCGTCACGCCGGGGGGCGTGTGTGTTCAAGCGAAGCACCGACGTGACAGTTGAATCAGTTTGTTCAGTTTCTCTGAAGGCCGGTACGTGCGAGTTCGTGCCGGTACTTCTGGTCACTTGTGAGAGAGACTGAGATAGTGAACCGTAGGAAACGGGGGTTTCAATCGATGGTTACGAAGAATTGGATCAAGCGTAGCTTCCTCGCTGCCGTGGCCGCGTGCCTGGTTATCCCGAACCTTGCCCAGGCGCAGGTCATTCTGTGGGAGGACTTTGACTCTGCAACGGGCACCGGCGGTCTTGATATTCTGATCGGTGGCGGCTTCAACGAAGTCGACGGTTTTGATGACGGCATTGAAGGCGAGAGTGCTTTCGTTGGAACGTGGGGCGACGGCATGATCGGAACCTCATCGGTCAACGGCTTTCCGACCGGGGGTGTCAATAATTCCGGCCGCGCCGAGCTGTTGATTGATCAGGCCACGTATGATGTTGGCGGCTGGTTCGGTGCCGTACTCTGGCGTGACCTTTCTCTTCCGACGTTTGACGACAGTCGCATCAACATGCGCGCAAGTGTCCGTGGCGATGTGTTCCAGGCCCCCTACCTTTTCCGTCTCGAAGCGCAGAAGTCTGTCCCGTTTGGCCTGGACGAGAGCTTCGGCGATGCTTCCTTTGAGGGAGGCGGCATGTTCCTGGCACCTGGCGGTGTGAACGGCTTTACGCCGAACTGGGATACCGGGATCAGCGGCGAGTCAGCTTTTGCTGGTGTTTTTGGATCGGCGCAGGTCTTTGGCGGGATCACTGCCAATGCGATTGAGAGTGGTGGCTTCGACGGGGCTGCCGGCGAACTCGTGGTCGATGCCATCAGCTTCGGTCCGGGCTCGGGCTGGTTTGCGGGCCTTGCATGGGGTGACCAGGAGTTGCCGACTGAAGTGCTCGAAGACGTCACGTTATCTGCCCGCATTCGCGGAACGGCGCAAGGCAACCTTGGTGAAACTCTTGGTAAGTATGCCCTTCGAATCGAGGACGCCAATCAGGACTGGCGATCATTCCCGGCGACAGCCAATGGTTCCTATCAGCAAATCGGTGGTACGCTCGCAGAAGGTATTGAAGGCGGTTTTGACGATGGCATCTTTGATCCGACGGCCGGACCATTTACCGTCGTACTCGTGTTTGATAACGATGTGCAGAACACATGGGGCTTCGGTGGGAAGCTCACCATCGATGATCTGTTCCTGACCGGTGGTTTTACCACGGAAGTGGTTGGCGAAGTTGTGTTTGACGGAACGAGCCCGAACACCCTCACCTATGGTGCCATCGGTGGTCGACTGGACAGTGGTGATTCGTCTTTTGCCAACATTGAAGAAGACTTCGCGGCGGCCAATGGCAGTGGCGGTGGTGAGTTCTTTAACAACACCTCCGGCGGAACCGGATTCACAGCTGGATACGATGATGGTCTCGACGGCGAAGCAGCGTTCGCTGGCTTCTGGGGTGGCGTTTCTGTTGGAAGCGTTACCGCCAATGCTACGCTCAACGGTGGTGTGGATAACAGCCGTGCGGTCGAGCTCATGGCGACCGACATGGTCGTCAACAGCGTCGGTGGCTGGTGGGCCGGCCTTATGTGGCAGGAGCAGGTTCTCCCGGAGAAACCACTTGATGAGATCTTCCTGACGGCGGACATCAAAGGCGTCACCGTTCCCGGCAGCAGTTTGGGTGAGTACCACCTTCGTATTGAAGATGCTCAGGGTGACTACCTTGGCTTCGTCACGCAGGCTAACGGAAGCTTCCAGAGCGTCGGTGGCCCCCTATCTGACGCGGTTGAAGGAACATTCATCGGTGATGGTACCTTTGATATTGACTCGGGCCCTTTCACGGTTGTTGTTGCGTTCTTCCTTGAGACCGACACGTGGGGAACCGGCGGTAAGTTGACCGTCGACAATCTCTTCATGACGCCCGCCGATTTCGGAACGGGTTCGGATACCTTTGCCGGCGTCATCGCCTTCAAAGACGAAGTGGCTGAATGGGGAGACGGCGGCGTTCTGGACATCGATGATGTTGCGATCGTAGTTGTCAACACCGATGCCGATGGTGATGAAGACGTAGATCTGAAGGACTTCGGAATGGTCCAGAACTGCTACTCGTCTGGTAGTGAGTATGAGTCGAATCACTGCCTTGGACTTGACCAGGACGGCGACTTTGACTTGGACGGCAGTGACTATGAGATCTTCGCCGGCGATCTGGCAGGTCCTCAGTAGCTGACGTTCTTGGCGCGTCTCGCCAACTGGTCCGGATTGATCAATTACGGAGTGTCATCGCGTGGCTTTTCCGCAGCGTTTCATCTGGGGTGCGGCGACCGCTTCTTATCAGATTGAGGGCGCCGCGAACAAGGATGGGAAAGGCGAGTCCATTTGGGACTCGTTCTGCTCGCGCGACGGGACCATTTTTGGCGGCCATGATGGTCGTACGGCCTGCGACCACTACCATCGCTTCGATGACGACGTTCGCTTAATGAGCGAGATCGGTTTGCAAGGCTACCGTTTCTCGCTCTCCTGGTCGCGCATCTTCCCTGATGGCGTTGGCGCCCTCAACCAGTCGGGCCTCGATTTCTACGAGCGACTGGTGGATGCACTTCTCGCCAGGAACATCGTTCCATTTCCAACTCTTTATCATTGGGATTTGCCGCTCCGACTGCAACTTGCCGGCGGTTGGCTCAACCCGGACATCGTATCGTGGTTCGGCGATTACGCGGAGGCGGTCGTCCGTCGATTCGGAGATCGGATCACACATTGGACGACGTTGAACGAACCGCAGATGTTCGTTCACCTCGGTCATCAAACAGGTGAGCACGCCCCCGGTCTGAAGTTATCGAGGCCTGAGGTCCTGATGGTTTCGCACCATGCGCTCCGGGCCCATGGTCGTGCTGTCCGGGCCATTCGAGATGCAGGTCCGTCGAATGTGCAGGTCGGCATCGGCATGGCTGTCGTGGTAAAGTCGCCGATTCGGGAAGAACCGGAGCAGGTTAGTGCCGCGCGCGCTTCGATGTTCGACGTCGCCGCTGACTCGGTGATGCACAACACATGGTGGCTGGATCCTATTTTTGAAGGCCGCTATCCGGAAGCGGGTATACGGGCATACGGTCGTGATCTGCCGAACATCACCAACCAGGGATTTGAAGACATCAGCCAGCCGATTGACTTTATCGGCGTGAACATCTACGTCGGTCAGCGGATCGAAGTAAAAGATGGTGTTGTTGTCGAACATCCACCGCGACCGGGCGATCCGATGACAACGATGGGTTGGCCGGTTACGCCCGAAGCTTTGTATTGGGGACCGCGTTTCATCCAGGAGCGGTATGCCAAGCCCATCTATGTTCTTGAGAATGGCATGGCGATGTTTGACTGGGTGACAGCGGAGGGTCAGATTCATGACATGCCGCGCATCGACTTCCTGCGTCGCTACCTGTTGGAACTTCGACGTGCCATTGAAGACGGTGTCGACATTCGCGGGTACTTCCATTGGTCGCTCATGGATAACTTCGAGTGGGCGGAAGGTTTTAAGCAGCGTTTCGGCTTGGTCCACGTTGATTTTGATACGCTGGTCCGAACGCCGAAGGAATCGGCTTTTTGGTATGAAGCGTTGATTGGCTCGAACGGTTCCTCTCTCGATGAAGACCCGTCGACCATCTTATCACGGCAGTCGCTAGCGGAGATTCAGTGAGCATGCAGTCCGCCGTTGGTCTACTTCCGGGTGTGCATCGCGAGGAAGTCGGGATGCGAATGAGGCATCGCGTGCTTCTCCACTCGCACGCCGGGCGCTCATTGATGATCCTCATGCTGCTGGCGTGCATCACACCTGCATGGGGTGAGGCACCGGACGGTGGCCGAAGGCGATTCAGCACGCCTGATGAGGCGATGCTTGGTATGGCGTACGGGCCGTTTCGCGACGGGCAGAATCCTGATGACGGGATCATGCCGAGTGATGACCAGGTGCTCGAAGATTTGCGGATCCTGGAGCAACACTGGCCCTTCATTCGGATGTACGGCGCACGGGGAGCGGCCCAGCAGGCTGTTCGCCTGATCCGTGATCATGACTTGGACATGAAGATCATGATCGGTGCGTGGATCGCCCCCGAATGGAAAAAGTCAGACGAGAGCGATGCGATGGCGCCACATGAGGCGAATCGTGTCGCCAACCGTCAAGAGGTCGAGGCCGTCAT
>JBMYUM010000011.1:24886-25105 GCA_049605375.1 Phycisphaerae bacterium
GCGTCGGATCCGAAACGCAGGTTTACTGGTCGGATCACAAGGTTCGACCGGACATCGTCAAGGCGTACATTCGCGAGGTCCGCGGGCGTGTGAAGGTTCCTGTCACGACTGCCGATGATTTCAGTTTCTGGGAACAAGAGGCCAGCGTTGAATTCGGTCATGAAGTTGATTTCATCGTCGCCCACTTGTACGCGATGTGGAACAAGCAATCGCTTGATG
>JBMYUM010000012.1:0-4191 GCA_049605375.1 Phycisphaerae bacterium
GCGCGAGCGGTGTCGAGGGCGTTGATTGGTATTTCGGGCCGGCTCCGAACGAGATCACGCTGACCCACGGTGATCAAGACGTCGAACTGAAAGTCTACGTCGCCGACTGGGCGCCGGAGACCATTGCAGCGCACGATGCCCTGCTCGATTGTGATTCACTGTTCGCAAGTATTGCTGGACGAGCGTTAGCCATCGACGACGATTGCGCAGTGACCAATGGCGGATTCAACGACGATTTCTGCATCGGCTCAAATATCGACGAAGTCGATCCACCATACGTCTTGGCCAATGCACCTTCGATACTAGTCCCCTGCCAGAGTGTCAACGATTGCCCTGATGGCCTACCTGGCGCCTATCAATGCGGTGGCATCGCCATCCTCGGTGATTCCGGGCCCGATCCCGGTGAACCTCGATACATGACGCACTTTTCAATTCACGTCCCCCAAGACGTCCAAGGTGTAATCCCGGTTACCTTGGAAGTGAATGAAAATGCCACGTTCCTGGTCAATCCTATGGCGGAGAGACTGCCGATTACCGGCGTATTCAATGCGAAAGTAACCGTGCTGCCCACCGGCGCGTGTTGCCGCAATTCGATTTCGTTTTGTCTTGATGATTCAACAGAATCAGCGTGCACCGATGCTGGTGGCACGTTTCTGGTCAATGCAACCTGCGACACCCTGGATTCAGATGACGACGGGATCTCTGACCTCTGTGACGTTTGCCCCGGACTCGACGATTCGATCTACGCACCAGAATGCATCGCACCAGTGCCAACGGTCTCGTCCTGGGGATTGCTCATTCTCGCTATGCTGCTCCTCACAACAGCGAAAGTGACACAACCATACGGAAAGATCAGCAACTGTTAGGTTCCAATCGAATACGGCACTGGCCAACGAACCTCAAAGAACAACGCCCGCGTTCTCCATCAGGAGAGCACGAGCGTCGGTCATAAGAGTCATTCGCTAGATCGGCTACTCGTTGCAACTAACGGGTCCGGCGTACGGATAGACCGAACCATTCTGAAATGCGACGACGACACGGAACGCATCCGCTAGATTAATAATGCCGTTCGGAACATCGGGGTCAACGTCCAGCCACGTTGCAGGTGGTGCATTCGGGGCCATCTGGAATCCGAGAATACAGAATTGAATGTCGATGAAGTTCGTCGCGCCTTCCGGTGGTTGCGGAATGCCCTGCACCGCTGACCCCGCGACGTCACCCCAATTCAAATTCGTGGGCAGCGCAAGCGGTGTCGAATAACTCAACGGATCGGATATATCACACCCGGCCTGAATCGCCTGGATTGCATAGGTGGCATCAGCAACAATGGCACTGTCGGCGACATCAACAATCGGCAGACTATCCCAGATGGCAAACTCCGGAGAACAGAATAGACGTGCGGGCGGCGCTGGATCGACCGCCGCCGGTCGCTGAATCCACCACTGCTCGCCAACCAATTCCGGGAACAAGGCGCTTTGTGTCAGCGTCAGGCGGAAAGCTACTGCTTGCCCATCGTTCGCGGGAATGAACGACAAGTACTTGTTTCTAGGCACGTAACAGGAGCCATCGATACAAACGGCAAGATTCGCGCAATCCTGATCACCGGTACATGGCATGTCGAGATCCGGATTGACCATCGGCGCTTCAGCGGTCGGGCATCCGCCCTCGCACACGTCGTCAATGCTGTTCATGTTGCTGTCACCGAGACAGACAGAACCTGCCCCAAGGAAGTCACCGGTCACCGCCGTACAACAGGCTTCCGTCACTTCAATGCATGCACCGCCAAGAATGCCGAAGCAGCAGGCACCGGTCCCACCGCAAACCGTACCCGGCCCCTGGAAGGTTCCACCGCGTGCGGCGCAGCACTCCGGATCAAGTTCTTCACAAACCGATGAACCTCCGTCGTCGTAACAGCAAGCGCCTGTCTCCTGACAGACGCTCTTGTCACCGAGCGGCGTTCCACCGGTTGCGAGGCAACAGGCCTCATCCAGCAAATCGCACGTGCCATCGGACTGACAGCATGCCTGCAGATCGTCGAATGAAAGCGTTACGTTTCCAAAGTCAACTTCGTTGGTCGCTGGAGGTGGTCGTCCAAAGACGCCCAGACCACCAACGCCCAGGTCGGTTGTGATCGTCGTCGGTGGCGGGCCGTTGGTGGTAAAGGCAATTGTCCCGATCCGGGCCCACTCCGGCTCAATGCCCTGCGGGTCAAAGTTGGTGCCACCAAAATTCGTTACCATCCCCATGGCCTGATCAATCGCGCCTTCCTGCAGGATCGGAAAGAGAGCACCGTAATCGAGCGAATCCGCAGAAAGCACGTTTGGATCGTAGCTCACATCAACATAGAAGCCGGTCACGCCGGTGTTCAGGACGCCAATATCGCTGGTCCAAAGCTCTACGACGAAGCTTGGTGGAAGTGATCCACCAAAACACAACTGGCCCTGAAGCGATTCAGGATCATCGGTGGTATCGAGTCCGCTGGGCGCGCCGAGTGCGACCGTCTGCAGAGCGACGTCGATCGCTTCCAATCCCGTTACGAAGAGAAGTGCGTTGGCAAGAATAGCATCGCCATCGGTCGTGGCATCCCAGAAGAGGGATGATACATCACTCGACGGAGGGTAAAGCCCGAGGTCTGCACGTCGACCGGAAAGATCTTCACGAAACGCGACCAACGGAGAACCGTCGTTCCAGGACGCCACCAACGTGGCACTTGGATCCAGCGCGGTGGCCATCGGTCGTGCGCTGAGCGTGCCGCCATCCAGACTCGCCACACCAGCAACAAGCGGATGGCCGGGGATCGCGATCGCGCCGAGCGAAGCTGGTCCGGCAATATTGCCAAGGCCGGCCTCGATCACATCGTAGTCTTCTGCTGCCCACCGCCCGCCGAGTCTTCGCGCCGGAATATCTGAGGTGTTTGCGAAGACTGCAACAACAACCCCGCCACCGTTGTCCACATACTGGGCAAGATTGTCGCCAAGGGCATCAGCGTTCGCGAGATCAAAATTTGTCCAGACCAGGACGCCGTCGAAGGCAGACAGTTCTCCGACGGTCGGCGTTTCAGCACTGGCATTGATGGCCGTCACTGATGTGAAAAATCCGCTCGCAAGGAGCTTGTCCTGCACATCCGTGAATAGTGCGTCTTCAACATCACCTGCGGCGGAGGCGACAATCGCGACATCTGCTCCGGCGGAGCCGGCAACGATGCTACGCACAGTACGTATCAGCCCGGACTCATTCGCACGAAGACTCGTACCATCTTCGCCAATGGAAACCACATGACCATGATCGGTCGAATGAAACCGATGACGCTCGTCGGCCGACACGCCTGACATGCTGATCAAGGCCGCACACAGGATCATGACGGCACTCAACGGCAATGAATCTACCAGGCGACTACTATTCGGATCTTGTTCCTTCATGACGCTTCTTCCCCAACAGGCACCGTTGCGCGACGAACGCACCGGCGCCGAATCTGATCGTGGGTTCAAGGTCCCACTTCCTCTGAAATCATGCTGACCGACCTGGGTGTCAGCGCGACTGTCATTTACTTGTCGCTGATGATGCCTAACTCATCGAGAATCGGCGGCGGCGCTTCATCAGAGGTCTTGAAAATGAAATCGTCGACGACGGTCGGATCGACGAACATGCGTTTCGTCAGAATCTCGCGATAGACAGCGCGATAATCGATGGTGGTCCGAATGGCATCGTCATCGAGTGTGAGCGCCGGATTCAAGCCCGGCCAACCGTCCGCTCCGCCCAGTGATTCCTTGCAATAGAATCGCCCGTTGACGTTACCGCCCCAGACCATCATCAAGCCGCCGTTACCGTGATCGGTCCCGAAGTCCGCGTTCTCGTTAATCTGACGTCCGAATTCACCTTGGGCCACAAGTGTGATGCGGTGCCAATGGTCCTGCAGGTCGACACGGAACGCGGCGAGGTTCTGGCTGATGTCTTTGAGGCGATCATACATACCACCGCCCAAGTGCGGACCGAGGTTTGCATGGTTATCCCACCCCGTTCGGTCACTGCAAACGACTTCGACGGGGACACCGCCCTTGATCAGTGCGGCTGAGTTCATCATGCGTCGCCCGAAAGACGAGTTGGTGTAACGAGCGTCCGGGTGGGGTTCGACGGCGAAAAATCTCGACATGGTCACGACGGGCGGCACCGCCAAATGGACGCTGGCGTCCT
>JBMYUM010000012.1:4201-24483 GCA_049605375.1 Phycisphaerae bacterium
AACCTGTTCCAGCAGGTTGATCACTTCAAACGCATTGAGGACGGAACCCTGCAGCGGTTCTTCCGTTTGTGCGGCGTAGCGAGCGGAGAGAATCTGCTCACGGGCTTTTGCGGTTTTGGCATTGCCCGGCAGCACCACGTCTTCAATTTCCTGAAACGCCAATGTCTGCTCTGCAAATGCAAGCATTTTGGGCAGGAGGGTGTTGCTTGTCAGCGCGGCTGCTCGCAGTGGTCCTCCGAGGCTGGGTACAAGTGTGAGATATCGAGCAAGCCAACCGGTCAACTCATTCGGGAGTTGGTTCGGCGTCGCGTATTCGATCAGCGATTCGGCAACAAAGTGCGACCGATTGGTATCGGGCGAACCTGCCGCCGGAATGAACGCCACTTCACCGGCGTTAAAGAAATCAAAGATGTTGTTTCGATCGAACTGCCCCTGGTATTCGCGATCAGCGTATGCTTTGTTCAGTCCAAAGGCATCGGGGCCGACGACACCCCGTGATCCCGTATCAAGGCATCGCAACGCATTGGGGTCAGGGTCACGCGGATCAGGCGGCGCGATTCCGATCGTCGGTCGCAGACCGTTCGGAAAGAACTCCGACCCTGAGTCGTAGGGTGCCTGGTACAGCCATGGGTCACTGAATGGAATCGCCTGGCTGAGTAAGTCTGGACCGCCCCGCCAGAAAATGGAGACCAGGACGTCGGGCGCCTGGCCGCCACGCTTGTTACCGTTGCCTAGAACAACCTTCGGTAGCCAGGCGGGTGTTGAAAGGAGGCCGGCGGTTGCCAGCGATGATCGCTTAAGGAAGTTTCGCCGGCTCAGTTCATTGTATTCAGAGCAGGCATTGAGATCGTCTTCCCTGGATACGGGCGACGATTGCGTCGTTCGATGTTCGTCATGCGTACACATGGTCGCGTGTTCTCCTCTACGCTGTCTTGCGTTTACGCGGGGAGTCTAAACTTTCGCCGGTTGCGTCCTTCGTTCCGTTACACATTGGACGAGCGCGTACCCCGGCTACCTGCTTCATCAAATGAACTGGAACGTCGGTAGACTCATGGCCAGGCCCGTGGCTTCTCGAAGCGTCGTTTCCGACGGCACGCCCAGCCCGATGAAGTCCTGAACCGCGTCCACTTCCTTATCCGTCATACGGCCACCGGTCAGTATGATATTGAGACCTTGAGCCTGCGTTCCGGCTGCGGCGTATCCGATCCCTTGCAACAAACCTGAAATCGAAATCGTTGCCGCTTCGTTGACGCCGTTTCGGGCAAGATCATCCACAAAGAGCCATCGTGGAATCATGTTGCTTTCCGACCAGGCTTGGGAGTCATACGGTCCGTCAGGCGGTCCCCAGAAATTGGGATGCATACCCATGTTCTGCATATGGAATCGCAAGTCACCGAGGAAGCCCGGACTCGTAGCGGTGATCTCTGCCCCCAGGGCACGCAAGGCGGCGGACGTGAGATCGGCTGGTCGTCGGAATTTGGGAACGGCGTGTGTGGTCAGCACGTCACGTGCAAGGATGACATTCAGCATCGCACGGATGTCTCCAACCGGGTTGCTGGTAAGGTACGTCCATTTGACTGCCTGCACGATGTCTTCGGGTGGATTGTAGTTGTAATCCGTTCCACCGAGGAAGAAGCGACACATCTTCCTGGCGATGTAATCTGCCGTGTTCTGGTGGTTGGTGAGAATCTCGATCGCTTCCTCACCTTCGGCGACGGCGCCATCGCCACTCAAGCCGGTGATGGTCTGCCCCAGGAAGAACTTATCATCTTGGTCGTGATTTCCAGGGATGAACCGAAACTGGCCGTAAGCGTATTGGCCACCGCTGCATCCATTCCCATTGAAGCAGGCAGACCATCCTGTGAGGATTCTGGCGAGTGCTTCAATATCTTCCTGATCATAGCCGTTGTCTGCACCGAGCGTATGCAACTCCATGAGTTCTCGTGCATAGTTCTCGTTTGGAGCCTGGGCAATATTTGTATTGTTGTTCAGATAGAGCAGCATGGCCGGACCGTAGGCGGTCGCGCGGACAAGCTCCGGTACGTTCTCCATCGCGTAGGCGTTGATGGCGTCGCGCAGGAATGGCCAGAGTATGAACCGCTGCGTGGTCGAGCTGTTCATGTCTATGCTGAAGTGATGGTTCCAGAACATGTGCATGCGATAATAGAGTTGCGCCCTCGCGTAGACCGACCACATGACCTGGATGGTCGTCGTTTGGAAGAGAGCGAGGTTGGACATGTTATCCGGATTGTAGGTGTTCCGAATTTCTTCCGCCGTCATTGGCTGGATGTCATATGCGGTGAGTCTCAACTGAAGTGCCGGATCGTTGTCACCAATCAGACCTTCATAGGCAAGTTGCTCCGCCAGATATGCGTCGTATCCAAGTGAGGCCGCGTAGTTGTATTCGGCCAGGCTGAAGCCACCGGTGATTCGATCGATCAAAAGAATGAGATCCTGATCGAACTCCTCGGGGACGCCACCGGCGCTTACCGTTTCAGGTTTGTTCCCCAGCGCACTCGCCCCCAATGCGCCGAGTGTTCCCCATGATAGGAGTTTCCGTCGCGCGGTGTCGACTGACTTGTCGCTCTGAGGCAAGCCTGTCGATTCAGGCGATGCGGCCGGATCAGCATGGTGTATTCTTTGCACCGTTTTGTTGATACCCACGTCATTCCTCCCTTTACTGCGTTTCGCGCCGCCATGGCGCCGCTCTCTCGCCTGTTCCCGGCTTGCGCCGGTCCGTCCTTACTCTTGTTCCGGGTGCTTTCGCAATCGTACGATCTGGATCGTTCCTGGATCGACAACACCCCAACCCACCGCTGAAACACCCGAAGATGCCGGTTGCAGTGCAGTCATCAGCCGGTTACTCGACAGATCTTCTGTGGAAACCCGGGCAACATGAACCCACTGACCCGATCCAATATGGTGATGTACTGTCGCCCCGCCGATGTCATAGCCAGTGGCGTCAACTCGGTCTGCGGTTGCAGGAAAGAGCTGAAACTGCTGACCAGGAATCACTTCGATTTGCGGCGGTGACGTGATCGACCAGGCGTTGGCATTCGCTGGCCGCAGGTTGAGATCCAGATAGAGTGATGTCACCCCCCTGGCAGTTTCGGCGTCATCACGAACAAAGATATCAATCGTCGCCGATTTGGACTGCGGTGAACTGTCCTGGACAGGTAAATAGCCGATCGAGATATCTGGCGCCTCCGCAGGCAAAGCTGCAACACCATTGGAATCGCAGCGTCGACATGGTGGCATGTCATCTTCGGACAGTGAGCTGCAGTCGTTCAACCAGCCGGCGGCGAACCAGCCAAGGTCGCCGGCATCAACAAATCCACTGCAGTCGAAGTCGCATCGACGCTGGTACCCGGGTTCGCCAACCCCTGTCAGCCAGCATCCCGCAAAGATGCCAAGGTCGCCGGCGTTGATCGGATCAACACCATCCAAGTTGTATGCACACTGAAATGTCACGGCCGTCGATGCACCACCGAATGCGATGTTTGCCGGGTCAATCTCATCACGTGAGAACGCAGTGATCGGCAGGTCCGCAGCCTGGAGAGTCATATTTTCCATACTGGGACATGCGATCGCATCCAACGTAACAACGGCAACGCGCTGCCATTCCGGTGCGACACCAATGCCACCAACATCGGGCGCGGTACCACCAAGATCAGCAATGATCCCGTTGGTGTTATCAATATTTCCTGACGTCACAACATCAAAAGGCGCACGATGCTCAATCGATACGACCTCCATGGCGTTCGCATCGAAGAGCAGATCGGCATGAACTTGCGTCAGCCCCGTATTCAGCGCGCCACCGTCTGTCGCCCAAACATCGGCAAAGAACGTACGACCGAGTTCAATCTCCTGGATTGAGGGCGGAAGTGCATTCGTGGTGTCGGAGTCATAGGGGTCCTCCCGGATGACGAGTGCGAGCGTCACATCCTCCCCTTCGCATTCGTCGGGTATGCCGTTGCCATTGATGTCCGGCGTCATACCGTTCGCGATTTCGCACGAATCACCGATGCCATTCGAGTTACAATCCTCGCATTCATCAGGAAGGCTGTTACCGTCACAGTCAAGCGACGGCGGCCTCAAGGTAAACGAGATGGGGAAGACCAAATCCGGAGACGGGAACACCTGTTCCACAACGCCCGTGGCTCCATCGAGGCTCGCCACCACGTTCAGAGTCGAGTGCGTGAGGTAGAGATCGCCGTCGGGACCGAATTCGATGGGGAAGAACGCGAGTTCGTTGGGTGGGAAGCCCGTCACAAACGTACCCATGGCAGCGCCGGTTACGCCATCGAATATTTCGATCGTTCCGGCAACGGAGTCTGAAACATACAGGTTTCCGTCAGGTGCGAAGTCCAGCCCCACGGCACTGAGAAGGTTGATCGTGTCGCCGAAATCTTCAACGTACGCACCGGTGACTCCGTTGAATCGTACGATTCGGGCGGGATTGAAGACCGCAACGTATAGATCGCCGTCTGGGCCAAATCGCATGGCGAGCGGCAGCTCGGGCGTCTTACTGACCGGCAACGATGCAAACGTTCCCAAAGGGGTTCCGTCGTTACCGTCATACGCGGTGATCTCTGCAGCACCGAGACTGACGGCATAGATGTTGCCATCGGGGCCAAGTTCAAGGTCGATGGGTGTGAGGACACCGGAGGGCACGAAGTCACCAAGTGACGCACCGGTGTCAGCGGCGAACCGTGAGATGCGTTCATCGAGGTAATTGGCGACCAGCAGATCTCCGTCCGGCCCGAAGGTGATGCCGGCCGGCGACGGTGTCTGTGCGACAAATGGGCCGAGATAGGTACCCGCGAGCGCGTCATAGGCGGTTACGTTTCCGGAGTTGAAGGCAGACACGAAGATCCCGCCATTTCCGGCAATGTCACAGCTGTCGAGGACGCCGTTGGCGTTGCAGTCGGTATCTATTCCGTTATCGAGATCGCATGCGTCGAGCGTCCCGTTTCCGTTGCAGTCCCGAAAAATGCCGCATTCATCCGGTACGCCGTCGTTGTTGCAGTCGGCACTTATGCCATTTGCAATATCGCAGGAATCAGCGAATCCATTGCCGTTGCAATCTTCGCAGTCATCGGGGATGCCGTTGTTGTTGCAATCCCCGGCGCCCTGTGCGATGTCGCATTCGTCGGGTTGCCCGTTGGCGTTACAATCCTGGCTGACCTGCGTCGATCTGAAGTCAATGGACCATCCGTAAACCACGCCGGTATCAAATTCAGCGCCGTCATGGACTCGCAGCGTCCATTGGCCGCAGCTGTTCTGGCCGGCAAAGGCGGCGAGCGCGCCGGGGTTAGCCGTTGCACCGGCATCGGGAGCGTAGTTGCCGGTAAGATCCGTGGCCGATTCAATGCTCATCGGCCAGGCATCCCCCAGATCAACCGCCATGCTTGTGGCACTGATCCCGCAGCAGTCTTCATCCCCGCAATAGGGATTGGTCTCTTCGTAACCAATACGGCTGAATAGCGTAACCACGGTGCCATTGGGACTTTCGATTTCCGCGACCAGATCGCCGATCCATGTATGATCGAGGTCCAGAAGAACATGCAATGCCTGGATCGGCGCACAATCCGGGCCGAACTGGGCATCTACGGTCCGAACGAACTCATCACCAGAACCGTCGCAGTCCGGAATCTGCAGGCCGTTGACGCCGAAGTCTTCGCCGACCACGAGCCCCGTGCTTTGCGGGAAGAGATCAAGATCATCGGGGATCATGTTGCCGTTGCAATCGGGGTCACAATCATCGGGAATGCCGTTGTTATTGATGTCGCTGCTGGTGCCATTCTGAATGTCACACGTGTCATTGACGCCGTTGTTGTTGCAGTCCGGCTCGCATTCATCCGGCACCAAATTCCCATCGCAATCTTCCGCGCCACTGACAACGACATCGCACACATCCGAATTCATATTGTTGTTGCAGTCCGGATCGCATTCGTTGGGTATGCCGTCGCCGTTGCAATCCTGACTGGTTCCGGCGGCGATGTCACATACATCGGGAATACCGTTGCTGTTACAGTCCTGATTCTCCCCGCTGGCGAGATCGCAAGCATCGGGGATACCGTTGGTGTTGCAATCCGGCTCAGTGCCATCGGCAATGTCACAGCCATCGGGAATGCCATTGGCGTTGCAGTCGCGACAGCTTGGATCGAAATCGGGATCACCCGGCTGCGCATCGGGACAAGCTGCCAATTCGCATTCGTCTGCAATTCCATCGTTGTCGCAATCTGCGAGTGATTCGCACTCGTCGGGAACGCCGTTTCCACCGCCCCCAAGGTCGGACAGATAGGCTTCAAGATCCGCAAATTGATCCAAGGAAAATTCAAACATGCCGCCGACATGCGAGACGCAACCGCTTGTTTTCCATTGATAACGGAAGCGGCTCATGTTTCGGTGATTGGGAGCTGTCCCCGAGTTCCCGCCGACACCATGGCACACCGCACAGTTGGCGTTGTGCAGGATTTGGCCAAAGAAGGGACTGCCTACATCGGGGCCGCCCCCACCACAGTCGATGACCTGCTCGTTGACCAGCTCGCAGATGTCTGATGTGCCGTTGGGTTGGCAGTCGTCTTCGCACTCATCGAGTACGCCGTCAAAGTTACAATCCACACCACCGTTTTGTGAGCAATCGGGATCCAGCTCGCACTCGTCAGGTTGGCCATTGCCGTTGCAGTCTGCGGAGGTGCCGTCTTGAATATCGCATTCATCGAGAAGGCCGTTGTTGTTGCAGTCGTCTCCGTTCTCGCAGAGATCGACGACACCGTTGCCGTTGCAGTCTGAGTTGCTACCGAGTCCACAGGACTCATTGTTGAACCAGGTGCCCCCCAGGCAATTGCAGCTTGCCAATCCGCCCGTTCCGCCCAGGCACGTTTCCCCGACGCAGCATGCACCGAACGCGAGCGGACAGGGTAAACCAGCGGCACAAGTCTGACCGGCCGACCATGTGCCACACTCTGTGAGGCATTCATCCTGTGACACGCCATCACTGCAACCGCCGGGCGCACAGCAGCGCCCCAACGCGAGATCGCAAGTTACACCGGTACACGCCGTTGGACCTGAAATAAAGGTGCCACCGGCGCATTCGCAGCTGTCAAAGCCAAGATCAGCGTTACATGAGCCATTTACACAACAGACGCCCGTCTGGACAAATGGGCAGAGTCCACAGTCGGTTCCTTTCCCGAGCCATGTGCCGCATTGATCGTCAACGCATTCCCCCTGGGTGACGTTGGGTTGGCACGCACCATCCACACAGCAGGCGCCGGACTGGGCCTGCACCGGACTGGCCCATGCTGCACAGAGTGCTACCGTCAAGATGACGACACTGGATCGGAACACCATCATGCACCTCCATTTGGCAATGATGCTGGATTTTGACGAAAGAAGTGTCTGCGAATGCAGCGTAACGAACACCGCGAATTCGTGTCAACAAAAAACTCGCGCGCACCTGCCGCGATCGATGTTGCTCGATACTGTTTCTAACGCGATCGCCTGTTCATCATTGCAATCGAGACGACAAAATTTTGTTATTCAAAAACGCGCAGACGGGAAGAATGTGAAGCGTAAACGCACTGATTCCCCTCCAACTGTAGTAACGCAAACGTCAGCGTGCACAGGACATTGAATTGAAACAAGACCGTGTTCGACTTGAAGCCGCGCGCGGTTGCAGTCGGTTGCCGGAAGGAAGAACGAAGATGCACGCGCGCTTTGAACGATTTGCTCAGTGTCATCGATTCGAATCAGTGTCATCGATTCGAATTAGCGCCTGGAAGCCGACACCATTGATCATTGGCCAGATACTTTGACAGGAGTGCTTCGATCGTCTGTGTCTTACTTCGCGCGCCTTCACGCGGGCGCATCCAATCTCTGCATGTCGATGGATAAATAGCGAGTCGCGCCGGCCGTGCGTACGAAAATGACGCCTGCGTCCGCAGTCGCGCGGCGCACTCATTCCATGTTCCGGCGTTTGATCGGTTGTCGAGTGACGACCGGTTACGGACTGCGTTCGGCGTGGGAACTGACAAACCTGAGCTGTGGTCGATACTTGGGAAACGCGTACGGGGACACTTACGGGCAGGTACGCTAAGTCTAGCTTTCGGGGAAGGTTACGATCGATGGGCGATACTGGACTCGAACCAGTGACCTCCTGCGTGTCGAGCAGGCGCTCTAGCCAACTGAGCTAATCGCCCCGAGACGCAACAGTATAGTTCGGCCTCCGACCTTGGCAAGTGGCTGAAAAAGTTACAGGTCCCACACGGAACTTGGGGGAATCAGGGGTTATGCCCGCGTCCGCAATACCGGACGCTCGCCCCCTGCCGCCATTGCCCGTTTCGGCGATTCGGCTGATTGCAGGCGTTCCCGATAGAGGGCCTCGTGTCGTTCGCGATAAATCGACATGGACCACTCGCGAATCGTATGGTCGCGGATCTTCTGCCGCATCGATGGCAGGTCGGTCGCGTTCAGTGCGCGTCGGACAGCCTGAGCCAACGAGGCCGAATCAGACGGTGTCGCGAGGAACCCCGTTTCACCTTCGGTGATTTGCTCGTTGACGCCATCGATGGCGAAGGCCGCCACCGGCGTCCCACATGCCATCGACTCCATCACAGAACAAGGAAAGTTCTCGGCCAGCGAAGAGAAGAGAAACACGTCAGCCGCGGCGTAAAGATGTGCCATTTCCGGTGGCGAACTGACATAGCCAACATGGTGCGTCCTCACGTGCGGCATCGCTTCGAAGGCTGCCGCCACTTCTCCACCGTCATGACCTGCCAGTAAGAGTGTCAGCGATATGTCACTTATCTCCGCTACTGCGTGCAGGGCGTGAATAGTGCCCTTTCGCGGATCTTCCAATCCCTGCGCCGCCAAGAACAAGACTCGGTCATCCTGGCGTAACCCAAGGGTCTTTCGCGATTCTTCCCGCTGCGGACGAAAGACATCCGTATCAACGCCATAGGGAATGTGCAGAATCTCTCCAGCTCGGAAGAGACCACTTCGATGAGCGGCGTCAGCCAGATGCCGTGAGGGACATGTAACGGCAACGGGCACGTCGGCAAAGAACTGGCGTTTCAACCGCAACATCAGACGAGTGCGGTCACGATCGGTCATCATGGGATACTGCCCGATGGCCGGACAATCGCCACAGTTTTGCATCCATCGATCGCATGTGCCTGGAAAGGCGCAACCACCCGTGATTGCATAGTAGTCGTGGAGGGTCCATACCAAAGGTGCTCGCGTGGCCAGAAGTGACAACGATTGCAGATCCAGGTAGTGGCCGTGAAGGTTGTGCAGGTGGATGATATCGACGTCGTTTAACGCGTCTGACACGCAGAAGTCCAGTGAGTGCTCAAGGCCTAGTCCGAACAGGCCTTTCTGCATGAATCTGGCTCGGCGCTGATCGTCGCGACCGTCCGCCGGAATCGATTGATAGCAGGCGGGCGTATGTTCGTTGTTTCGCCTGCCGACCCATACGCGAACGTCGTGACCGACCGCACGCAAGCAATCAACCTGCGCACGCATGACGGACTCCGCGCCGCCGGCGTAGTCATGCCCGTTGATCACAGCGATTCGCAATTGTTCGTCGATGCCGTTGCTCCTGATTCAGATCGAGGGCGATAGATCGGATGAAGTGTGTCGCCCCACCCTGATCTGTTTATCGACAGCTTTCGGGTGTGATGATCAGGTCTGACTCCAGTTCCCGGCCTGAGAATTCCGATAGATTGAAGTGAAAAGGAGCCTTTTTGACGCTGATAGACAGTTTTTGGCCGCTTCACGGAGGAAGTAGATCATGCCGGTTACACCCACTCGAATTCCACCTGCCGCCAAACCGACTTCAAAACCGGAGCCCTCGCAACTTGAGCATGAGTTGTGCGACAGCGTGTGCTTTGTCGGCCAGGCCGCCGGCTGGTTTCAAGCTGAGGCTCGTGGCGACGATATTGAGATCGCCCCGACTCAACCCCTACCGTCCCGCTGCACGCTTAATCCGGTTGCATTGTTTGAGCATGATCGCGGATTCTTCGACATCAACTGTGTCATGGGTCGGCTCATGTTTGCTTCGGGTACCGAACATCCGCAGCGTTACGCTGCTTTCACCAATGACAGCGAGCGGCGTCTTCGAGATTTGTTTATTGCCGTTCAGCCGACTCCCGATGACACACTTCTGGCATCACCACACAATTGGCGTGCGGCATCGACGATTGTCAGTCGCCTTTGCGAGCGATCCGGATTCACGTGGACGGGTTTGTCAGATCAGGAAATTAATAAGCTCATGGGCCTTGAGCCCTGGCTGTATCCGATGGAAGGATGTGCTTTGCATGCAGTCGTGCAGCAATGCACAGCTCCCTTCGGCCCGGTGATCGAGGTCGGCTCGCTCCGAGGGCAATCAACCTCCATGCTTGCCCTGGGCCTGGCGTCTCTTGGCAGCGATGCACCGATTATATCTATCGATCCACACATCGATGTTCCATCCAACCATCGTCAGGTCCGTACGACGCTTGAGCACATCGATGAAGCAGGACGACTCATCCAGATTCCGCACCTGTCCGAAAGAGCTGCCCAGTGGCTTCGCCCGGAGTCGGCTTCCATGGTCTTTATTGACGGAGACCACGAGGCGGATGCGGTGGCTGCCGACTTCTACGCATACGCCGAACTTCTGACATCCGGTGGTTTCCTTCTGTTTCATGACTATGGCTACGGGGCGCATAACGGTCGTCCGGATGTTGTTCCAGGCGTTCGCCCCACCGTGGATCATCACGTATTCCACGACGATCGTTTCGAGCCTCTGATGCTGGCCCATACACTGATGGTCTTCCGCAAGAAGTAGGCGCGGGCCATTCTCTACAACAACGGAGCAATTTTATGCCAACGCTTGCCGCTGAAGACATGCGGGACGAAATGCTTGTCATGCAGCGAGCCGAACGACGGCACGAATTCCTCTTGCGCGCGGATACATATCTGAACGCCGTTCCTGCGGACCACGAAATCCGGTTGCTGGCCGTTCGGGAATTCCTGAATCTGGGACTTGTAACGCCGGCCACTGAAATCCTCGAACGTGGATTACATCAGCCATCCGTGCCGGGCGCCCTTCGTGACGTGCACCAATCACTGCAAAACGTCGCTGTTTCAGCGACCGACTGGAACCAGAAGCGCGAGTTATTCACGAAGAATCTTGCTGCATTGGCATCGCGCGGATTTCCGACCGACAGAATCAGTGCCGACTGGCAAGAACGTAGCGATTCGTTCCGCCACTTTGTCGACCATGCAGGCAAGAACTATGTTCAGTATCGCTCGAGTGCCGGGCTGTGGCACTGGCTTCCCCACTTTGGCGACATCGAGGCGATGGAACTGGCGCAGGATCTCCCCGTCGACATCAAGCAACACCAACCTGGCCCCTACGCCTTTGATGGCATCGGTCTCGGTTATTATTTTCGTAAGCTGTACGAGGCAACACGTGACACGTTCCTTGGCTATGGCTGTCCGCTCTTTGTTGTGGAACCGATGCCCAGCTTGCTTGCGATACCGTTTCATCTGCAGGACTGGACAGCTATTCTTTCGGATCCGCGATTGCACCTGTTCGTTGGTTCTGATGCAGTCAAACAGTTGACTGCCTGCCTCGAACGTAATGATTGCCTGCCGATACCTCTGACGTTCTATCGGTTCGGCCATTTCAGACACCATGTTAATACGGTGATGCCAGCCGATGCGGGCCTCCATCAGACACTTGAGCGTTTTCTGGAAGATCGACATCAGGCTATCGTTGCTTCGTATGATGGAATCTGCCAACAATATGAATCATGCAACGCAGACTACTGGGCAGGCCGATTTCGATCTGCCATCAACGGCGATGGCCCCCCTCTTCGAATACTGACGGCCGTCAGTCGGCACACGAGTTTTCTGCAGCACTCCGTCCGCGACATTCAGAATGCGGTACACGCCCTCGGCCACGAATGCCAGGTGCTCATCGAGAACAACGATCATGAGTTCATCAGCCCACTACGGCAGCACGAAGCGATTCGCACATTCAAGCCAGATGTTTTCCTTATCCTGGATCATCTTCGGGGAGAGTTCGATCTGATTCTACCTCCGAATTTGCCATTGCTGACCTGGGATCAGGATCAACTTCCCCAAGTGTTCGTGCAAAGTAAAATCGAGGCCATCAGTGCCATTGACTTTGTAGCCGGATTTGCGATAGCCCCTTGCGCTCGATTCGGCGTGCCGAAACATCAGTTGCTACCGGCGATCATTCCGACCTGCCCCGATCGCTTCAACAGCCGCGGCCTCACCGCTGAGCAGTGTGCGCCTTATGCATGTGATGTCTCTTTTGTAAGCCACGCTTCGCAAACACCCAAGGCGTTTCATGATGAAGAACGTGCGAAGCATGCCGATCCACATGTCCGAAAGCTGCTGGATACCCTCTTTGAAATTCTGCCGGAGGCTATCGCGCGAGACTACGGTCCGCACGGCGCGTTGGGACGGATGGTGCTGGAAAACGCGATGGTGCGTTGCGGCATTCAGTCCATCTCGGCAGACCTTCAACAACGCATTCTAACCTGGTATCTCTGGCGGCTGGGCGATCGCATATTCCGGCACGAGGCACTTCAGTGGGCTGCCGACTGGTCACGACGGACCGGGCGGACACTGAAAATCTACGGTAACGGCTGGGATGAGCATCCTGATCTTGCTGAGTTTGCAGCGGGCCCCGCCGAGAATGGACTGGAACTGATCACGATCTACAAGGCGTCGACGATCAACCTGCAGTTGATGCCGGCGGGCTTTATCCACCAGCGTGCACTTGAAGGGCTGGCCGCGGAAGGGTTCTTCCTGACTCGTATGACGCACTCAGATGCAATCGCGGAATCACTTGTTCAACTTTCGAAACTCATCGATCAGCGACAACATCAACTGAATCGAGATCTCCTGGAAGACGATGAACCTGATGTACAGCGTGCCCTCAATGCGTACCTCGGTGCTTATCGCCACACCGTCGATCTTTCGTCAGACGACCTGATCATCGACATTGCGGCGGCGGCAGCCGTTCCACGCGGGCCACTGGCATTCTCGCGATTTGGTGAAATCACGTTCGACAGTGCGTCCTCGTTTGAGGCCAAGGCCGAGTTCTACTGCACCAATCGTCAGGAACGCGATCAACTGATGGCCGCATTCCGCAGGACCGTCGTTGAGAATTTCAGCTACGAAGGCACGATGCGTCGATTCCTTGATGCTCACGCGACTTCCCTTGAGAAGGCAGCCGCCCCATGAACAAGAACTCTCCGGTCAGTTTCGTCAATCTTACGCAGCAACACGCAGATCTGAAGGAAGAAATCCTCGCGGCCATCGGCAACGTTCTGGATCATGGGCATTTTGTTGGAGGCCCCGAAGTTCGCGCGTTCGAGGAATGGTGGGCCTCGGCATGTTCGGTTTCCCACGCGATCGGTGTTGGTAGCGGAACGGACGCGCTGCAACTGGCGTTAATGGCAACCGGTATCGGGCCCGGTGACGAGGTGGTGACATCCCCGAACTCATTCGTGGCCAGTGCCAACGCGATTCGCCTCGTGGGTGCAACGGTTCGATTTGCGGACATTGGCGAAGACTTCAACATTGATCCTCATGCTGTTTCTGCGGCGGTCACGGCGCGAACGAGGGCGGTCATTCCCGTACACATCGCAGGTCGGCCAGCCAAGGTCAACGAGATCATCGAACAGGTTCCGAATGACTGTGTTGTCATCGAAGATGCTGCGCAGGCCTTTGGTGCCAAACGGAACGGCCGCCATGTGGGTGGCACTGGCGCCATAGGCTGTTTTTCGCTTCACCCGTTGAAGATCCTTGGTGCCTGTGGGGACGCCGGCATGGTCACCTGCCAGGATGGCACGTTGGCCACGCGTGTTCGTCGTCTGGGAAACCACGGTATCAAAAGGCGGCAGGAAGACTGTGACAACGCCGGGATGAACTCGCGCCTGGACTCCTTGCAGGCTGCGATTCTGCAGGTGAAGTGCCGTCACGTGTCTCAATGGATCGATACACGACGACAGTTTGCCGCCATCTACCACGAACGACTGGCGCAATTCCTGACAATGCCCGAGGAATCGCCGGGAGATTTTGTGACGTACGCTACTTTTCCCGTCCTCGCGCCAAAACGTAACGCGGTGATGCGTCACCTCAAGCGGAAGTCGATCGCCGCTAAGATTCACTACGCGCTTCCGATCCATCGTCTTCCGGCTTACCGTGACCAGTTTCGGGAAGGCCAATTCCCCAAGGCCGAACAACAGGCTCGGAACGGACTGAGCCTGCCAATCCACGAAGGACTTGCCATCGACGATATTCACCAGGTGTGTGACGCGATCGTGGCGTTTTATTGTGGATCGCAAAAGCGACAGACCGCGACACTGGCACCAGCTTGAATTCGCCTGTCGCAACACTGGAAACGCAGATCGCCCAGCATTCCGGTCCCCTTTCTCCTTCAGAAACGACAACCACCTGGCCCGGATCAGAAAAAAGGCGATGATCCGCCAAAAATGCAGGTAATCCGGCTGCCGGCTCCAATGCTGCATCCTTGAGCGACCGATAAATGATTAGAAACGGTCGCCACAGAGGAGAACCAGGATGTCTACGGGTATTGGCAAGAAAGCCCTTGTGACGGGCGCAGCAGGATTCATCGGATCGCACCTTGTTGATCGGTTGCTGCACGAAGGTTGCGAAGTTCGGGGTATCGACAATTTGAGTACCGGGAATCGACGGAACTTGAAGGATGCCATGGCTCGTTCAGACTTCGCAGAGCGATTCCAATTCGCCGAAGCCGACGTTGCAGATTTTCCCGAACTCCCGGATTGGATGCACGATGTTGACTACGTGTTTCACCTTGCCGCGCTTGCCGACATCGTGCCATCCGTACGTCAGCCACAGGATTATCATCACAGCAACGTTGAGACGACGGTAAGACTGCTCGAAGCGGCACGAAACGCGGATCGCTTGCCGAAGTTCGTCTATGCTGCAAGCTCGTCCTGCTACGGTCTCGCGGATCAATTGCCAACGACTGAAGAGGCGACGATTGCTCCACAGTATCCATACGCACTAACCAAACGTGTCGGCGAAGAGTATGTGCTCCACTGGTCACAACTCTATGGCCTGCCGGCGGTGAGTCTCCGCTTTTTCAATGTATACGGGCCCCGGGCACGAACGGCCGGCACCTATGGCGCGGTTTTCGGCGTCTTCCTAGCTCAGAAGCTTGCAGGGCAACCCATGACGATCGTGGGAGATGGCACGCAAAGCCGCGACTTCGTCTACGTGACCGATGTTGTCGACGCCCTCTATAAAGCCGCATTGTCCGACCATTCGGGTCGAGTCTACAACGTAGGAAGCAGTTCACCGCAAACGATCAACCGACTTTGTGAACTTCTCGGGGGATCAACAACGAACATCCCCAAACGACCGGGAGAACCTGACTGTACCTGGGCAGATACAACCTTGATCCGCAAGGACCTTGGCTGGGCCCCCTCCGTCAGTTTCGAACAAGGCGTTCGTAACATGCTGAAGAGTATCGATGCATGGAAGACAGCACCCGTGTGGACGCCGACGAAGATTGCCGATGCCACGACCGATTGGTTTCGCTATCTCGGAGAGCCCGGCAGCAGCGATTCGAACGAGATCGAGAGCACTGATCTCAGCAGCCAACCGATCGTCTAGGCGGTTGTCTCTGTTGGAGGGGTATCGTAATGCTCAGTGACAAAATCTGCAGTCTGGATTCACTCGCTGCGACCTGCGAAACGTACCGCAAGGCCGGAAAGCAAATTGCGCATTGCCATGGTGCCTTTGATCTTCTTCATCCCGGACACATTCAACATCTGCGTGCCGCTCGCAACATGGCCGACGTCCTGGTCGTAACGTTGACCGAAGACAAGTTCATTCGTAAGGGCCCCGGACGCCCGGTCTACAACGAGCGTCTTCGCGTCGAAACGATTGCATCGCTCAGCTGTGTCGATCATGTCGCCACCAGTCCATGGCCAACGGCCGTGGAAACGCTTGAGATGATCAAGCCGAATTTGTATGTCAAGGGTCAGGACTATCGAGATCGCGGTGCAGATGTCACCGGTGCCATCGTTCGCGAAGAAGAAACGGTCGAGCGGTTTGGTGGAAAACTCGTTACTACGGACGAAGTCCAATTCAGCTCGACAAAGTTACTCAACCGGCACTTTGGCGTATTCAACGAACGCCAACGAGAGTATCTGAGCGATCTTCGCGAACGCTATACGGCCGGCGACGTGCTCGCAACATTTGATTCGATGAAGAATCTGAAGGTGCTGGTTATTGGTGAAGCCATCATCGATGAGTATCACTACTGCCTGCCCGACGCGATGAGCAACAAGACGCCGACGATCTCCGCACGATTTGAATCCGCCGAGATTTATGCAGGCGGGGTGGAAGCCGTTGGCAATCACTTGCTGGGCTTAGCCGATGACGTACAGGTCCTGGCCGGCATCGGGCATGATGGGTATGAAGTTCAGCGACCGGCTGATTTGCCTCGCGCCCATACCCATACGCTTATCAGGGACGATGCTCCCACGGTTCGCAAGCGGCGCTTTGTCCATCGGTTCTCCAATCAGAAGCTCTTTGAGGTGACGTTCCTTGATGATCGTCCGATCTCCTCTGAGATCGAAGAGAGATTCATCTCACAGATTGATCAGTTGGTCCCATCAGCCGACGTCGTAATTGTCACGGATTTCGGTCACGGCCTCTTTACCCCTCGCGTTATCCAGAGAATTCGTGAACAGGCGTCATTCATGGCAGTCAATGCCCAGATCAACTCCTCGAATCGCGGATTCAATACGGTTCGCAAGTATGATCGACCGGACTACATCTCCGTCGACGAGCACGAAATCAGACTCCCATTCGGTGACCGCTATGGCGACTTGTCGGCACTCATCCGGCAGCTCGCCGAGGAATCTAATTGTGACAAGATCAACGTCACCCTGGGAACTGAAGGGACCATGTACTACGACGGCAATGACTTTCACACAGCCCCCGTATTCACTGATGGCGTTGTGGACGCAATTGGCGCCGGCGACGCGCTGCTGGCATTGACTTCGTTGCTGGTGCGACAGGGTGCTCCGTCAGATCTCATCCCTTTTGCAGGGAACTGCATGGGCGGACTGATGACTCAGATCGTCGGGCACCAGCGTTCGGTCAATTCGGCCGATCTCATTAAGTTCGTCAAGACCCTGCTGAGTTAGGTGTGCGATCCGCCTTCAGTAGATATCCGTAATCCATCGAAACGATGACTTCATAACGCTTTCGGAAACCGAGCGATGCGAAAAGGCAAGAAACGCGTCCTGTTCTTGGAGCGCAACCTTCGAAACGAAAAGCTGGGTGTCATGTACCTGGCGGGTAGCCTCAAGTTGCATGGCCATACCGCTGATCTGATTCAGACGGACAAGGAAGATCTTGACTCACGTATCCGTTCTTTCCGGCCGGATTTCGTCGCCTTTTCAATCACGACTGGCGAGCATATTTACGCGTTAGCGATGGCCCAGGAGGTCAAAGCGCGTTACGGCATACCGAATATCTTTGGTGGCCCACACTGCACGTTCTTTCCTGAAATCGGATACGAGACTGCCGTTGACTACTGCGTTCAGGGACAAGGTGAGCAGGCAATTCTCGACATTGTGGAAGGACGCGTCAGCCCTGGATTCCATAAGGCCGAGATGGCGGTACACCTTGACAATATTCCCGACCCCGACCGGGAGATCTTCTATCAGTATCCGGAGTTCCGCGACAATCCGATGAAGAACCTCATCACGTCGCGTGCGTGCCCTTACAAGTGTTCTTATTGCTTCAATCACTCGCAGCTTGCTTTGACCAAAATCGATGGTGAGACAAAGCGTTGGTTCGACCGTCGCAGTATTGAACACGTGGTAGGCGAGATCAATCATATTCGCGAGCGATATCCACTGGAGAAGATCCTCTTCATCGATGATAGCTTCATACAAAGCAAGTCCTGGCTCGACGCATTCTTGACCGGCTATACCGAGCATGTAAGTCTGCCCTGGCTTTGCAGCCTTCGCGTCAATTGCCTCGATGAATCGCTGGCTCTTCGCATGTTTGAATCGCGACTTGAAATGGTTAACTACGCTATTGAGTCGGCTGATCCCGACGTTCAGCAGCGTCTGCTCCATCGCGGTCACATTTCAAACAGCGATGTCATTCGAGCGATCGAGTTGTTTGATCAATACGGTGTCAGAGCACGCATGCAGAATATGATCGGGCTGCCGCTCGGCAATACGCTTGAAGATGCCCTGAATACACTGCAATTCAACATGCGTCATCGCGTGACGGATGCTTGGTGCTCGATCTTCCAACCCTATCCGAGAACGGCACTGGGACAATATTGCCTCGATCACGGATTCATCGAAGCTGATCAATTGAAACACTGCAGTGAGAGCTTCTTTGACGAATCACGATTGAGCATACCGCACAAGAGTGAACTCTATGCGCTTCAAAAACTCTGGTACTTTGTGATCGAAGGAAATCTCAAGCTGGACCTTGTCCAGTTGCTGATCAAAGGCCAACTCACCAAGGAGACCGCCAACGATCTGCAGAAACTTCGGTTCAAGTGCAGCCGGAAGAACCTCTATGGCATCGATGACGCCGATCCGGAAGTCGCGATCGACTTGCAGAGCCGAGAACGTTGGGGCATCCATCAAGGTGAGTCGGTCAATACCGATACGGCCGCCAGGGGCTCGCACGTGCGACCCTATCTTGAGCACGCTCTGAAGGAATCCAATCTCCCGGATCGTTTTGTCGATATTCTGTCGACCATCGAGTACGACACCGAAACAACGCGTCAATTGGAGGCTTTTGCTCACGGTCGGCTCGACTTGCCAACGCCAATCTACACCATCGACGACCAGACCGGCGAGTTGGCCGACCCTGACGTTTCTATCCTCACTCGCGGCGTATCCGACCCGGCCAGTAAGGACATTCGTGAAATGCCTGAATCGCATTTCATGCAAGGCATGGCGGAAGTTCGCGACGATCTCAAAGTCAATGCCGGCAAAGGCAATTCCGCATCCCTGACGGTGCTGGAGTCAGCATCGAACTCGACAGCCCAGACATGCGGCACCGCAAAGGGCCCGGACGAAGACGAGCGACACCTGAATCAGTACCTGGCCTGATGCCCTCTTCGATATCGAATCACAAGCATTCATCAATCACAATCACTCTTGCACAAAAAAACCCTGACCAGCACTGGTCAGGGTTCCATACTACATGAGATGACTCGGCCGTTCGTTCAGGGTTCCATAGGTATCATAGGAACTTGACGTGCAGCTGCTCATCAGGCTTTGGTAGATTCATGGGGATTTCACGTCCGCCCACACGGATACTGTGCACAATCTTGTTGAGAGGGTCCATTCGGCAGTGTGGTTCACAACTGTGAACGTTCAGCGACTGGATGATCTCACGGCGTCGTGGGCCATTCCACACGTCCTCGAACGACTCCTTGTCGACCGAGCCGATACAGAAATCCGGCGTCTTGTGATTGCTGCAGAAGTAGAGATTCAGATCTGCTTCAAGTACGGCATTCGTTTGATGCCCCGGACAATTGTTGTACGGTCGATCGTCCTGCCCATTGAACACACCTTCAAGTTGCTGTGCCTTCGCATAGACTTTGAAGTTGTCATCCTCCAGACGCCGGGCTTCTTCCATAAAGGCGTTGGCTTCTGAAATCGAAAGCGTATTCTCCAGCTGGTTCGGCTTATCTGGTGCGACATAAGCTGGTTTGATTTCGTAATAATCAAGGCCCATGTCCTTCGCCAACTCTGCCCCGGCGACGACATCTTCGGCCGAGTAGCTTGCCAACACGAATTGGCTACCAAGCGTGGGTAACTGCCCTTTTCGCCGTGCAGCGATCTTTCGAATATTCTCGACCACGCGATCGAAGTCACTGTTGGCGTGAACCAGATCGTGGACTTTCTTGGAAGCACCGGTGAAGCTGAATCTCACAAACGTCATGCACTCTGCAATCGCGTCGGCGGTCGCATCGGTCACGCATGATCCATTCGTGAACATTCCCACATCAAGACCGCGTTCTTTGAGCCCGCGAATGATGGTTGCAATTTCGGGATGAAGCGTCGGCTCGCCGGAACCGATCAATGTGGCCGACCGAAGTCCGTGACTGACCATATCCTCAACAACTTCGAACATGCGAGGCACATTGATGCGTGTACGCGGGACCTCCTGCGCATCAAACATCGACCGAGCCGCGTAGCAGAAGGTACAATCGT
>JBMYUM010000013.1:0-23123 GCA_049605375.1 Phycisphaerae bacterium
ATTTACGTACCGTCACAAATGGTGACTGAACTCGGCAGAAAAGACCTGTATCACGTCCTTCTGCATGAGATGGCACACATCAAGCGGGGTGACCTCTGGGTCCAGGCAATCGGTATGGCGCTCCAGGTGATTTACTGGTTCAACCCACTGGTTTGGTTTGTGCGGAAAAGGCTGCATGAACTGCGTGAACTCTGCTGTGACGCAACCGTGGCACGGCGGCTTGGCTCGGCTCAACATTATCGGAGTTCCTTGCTTCAAGCTGCCAAACGACTTCTGCCGGCCGGCGTTCCACGAACGCCAATGGTCGGACAACTCGCACTCTTTGAAGACTGCGCTGGAATCGTGACACGCATCCGAGCACTTGAATCGAGAGGGTGGCAGTACTCGTCCGTCCGTAAATTCTGGAATGTCATGGCCGCGGGCGCATTTGTGCTCCTGTGCCTGCCGATGGGGGCGCAGTCCGCGCAGGGCGAGTGCGCTGACATCCTGAAATGGGCCGAAGCCAGGCTCGAGTACCTCCAGCAGCAAAAAGACACCAAAGCAGACGGCGCCGCAGAGGTGTTCAACGAACAGTCATCCTGAGCACCTCGCGCCGCAGCACCCCTAGTGGAAGGTGGCTCGTGTGCCCTTCACGAGCTACCGCAGGGCCTGTCCCCCTGTTAGACCGTTCTTCGATGAAGAGCTGTCTGGGGGAGCGGGGGGGCAGGTCAATTATTCAATCACCGCAAGCAGTTCCACACAAACCCTTATCGGCTGTTACCGAATCGAGTTCAATAACAAGCGTACCAACGACCATCTGCCGGATTTGATCGTATCTTCTAGCCGTATGGGCATTCCGCAAAGGCGGAGAATGATCTTTCAAAAGGGGGCGGAAAGATGAAACAACAGGCCGTACGCGATGAACAACTGGAAATGATGGTTCGCTTCAAGAACAGTCTTTCCAAAGTCGTCGAGCTTGGCTATGGCGACGATGAATGCAATCAGGCGGTGTCGATCATGTTTGAAGACATGGTCAAACAGGCCGTGCCGCGGGTGAATGGAGCTGATGCGCCGATCGCGCGGAAGCGTAAGCATCACGGTGTACCGTATACCTGCGCGGATCTGCTGGATCAGACCAACGATCTATTGCAAATCCTGGAAGCGCAGGTCGCTGAGAACAACAAGAACGAGGGGGCACCGGTACTCTTCCCGTTCATGACGACGCTCGGAATCTCCGGCGGTTTGTTCCTGATCTCCTTCCACGTAACACGAATACTCAACGCGATTGTGCCGGGTGTGATGTCCAGCTGATTGAATGGTCGACTCAGGTGGCGGATGCGACGAAGGCGTCCGCCATCTCAGCGATTTTTGCGAACGTGTCACGCCTTTTATCCGCATCGGTTTCCAACAGTGTTGCCCGAAATCCCATGTGCTCTGTGTGAAAGCCCGACAGCGGCACCACAACGATTCCGGTGCGCGCCATCAGATAGTAAACAAACCTCTTGTCGAGGGCATGGCCCTGCAGTCGAGTGCTCAAGAACGACTCGATTTCCGGTGACGGCAAGGCAAGTGACTGCCCTTCGGACAGCGCGCCGGCTTTAAACGTCGCACTGATAAAGAAGCCGCCCGCAGGACGCGTCACTTCCAGGGCGTCAGACTTCCTCAGCATGGAAACAACTTCATCCGCCCGTGTGGCGATGGATGCTTCGCGTTGCGCCAAATGGTCAGGATATCGTGAATCACCCATGATGGTGGGGATGGAGCGCTGGGGTAATGTTGTCGCTGAGACCTCCAGTCGCTTGGCTGCTTGAAGGCAGGCGACGAACTTGTCGAACTCAGCGTCTTGTGTTCGATTTAGGATCTCGACCCAGCCACATCGCGCTCCCGGCCACGGATATTCCTTGCTGATGCCTCGCATCGCCAGGCCGGGAACATCGCCGATCCATTCACTCATATGAAGATGGCCACTCTTATCATGAACAATGTGGGCGTACGTTTCATCAGATATCAGGAACAGCTCATACTCGCGGGCGATGGCGGCGATGGATTCGAGTAGCTCGCGAGGATACACGGCGCCCGTTGGGTTGTTTGGCGACAGCAAGAGAATGCCGGCGATCGAATCGTTGTAACGGCACTTGTTGCGAATGTCGTCTACGTCCGGAAGCCAACCCTGCTGTGGATCCAACTGGTATGTCAAATGCTGAAAGCCGGAATGGGCAGCCTCTGCCGATGAGTGCGTGCTGTAAGCCGGTGACGGACCAAGGATCCGCGCTTCACGCGGTAGATGCCCGTATACTGTGGTCACAGCGTCGCCGATACCGTTGAAGAAAAGAATGTCGTCGGCCGTTACCTTCGTCCCGCCGGGGCGCTCGTTAATGCACGAAGCCAGAAATTCGCGTGTCTCGGGTATGCCAATGGAGTGGCAATAAGCCCACGATGATGGCTCATCCAGGAGTTGTGTGATGGTCTCACGAATCCAATCAGGCGGAGGATCTCCCTTCTGCACAGGATCGCCAATGTTCTCCCACGTCAGCGCCTGACCGAGAGACTCAACCTGGTGGGCAAGTTCGACGATCTCCCGAATCTCGTAACGTAACTCTCCGGCGCCCGCATGAAGAAGGTGTCGCCTCATCCCCGAAACTCCTGTCGTCGTGTATCTTTCTCGAACCTTACGCGTTTGGTCACAACTCACATCCCGATCAGCCATCCGCGCATGCTGGATGTGCAACAGCGAGGTATCGTCGTCCATAGCCTAGCCTTGCCACAGAAACAGGCAAGCCTCCGCATCGAAGCCGGTGTTTCGATCGTTTCCCTATGAAACGTAGATGAAACCAGAGACGCGGAGTTGAATACCAAGATGTCTTCGCTAAGGTGGTGCTGGGATGCTAAGTACACATGCTCCCAATGTCGCACCGAAGCTGAGAGGATTGCACAACATGCCATTGCGAAAAGCCGGCCAAGAGGATCGCGATGAAAGATACGCGAAGTCACGTTGGTTCCTGTATGGGATTCGTGCCGTCATCCTCGCTGGGTGGGCAAGTAACATGGCACCGTCCTATGTCCTAGCTGGCGACAATCCTAAAGGATGCATGAGCTGTCACGAGGGCATCGAGTGGATCCGTGATCCTTCGTCAGAGATGATGAAGAAGATCATCGCGCTCGGAACGGAAAAAGGCGACCTGCCTGGTTGCACGATCTGCCACGGTGGCAACCACAATGCCGTCGAGAAGGATGCTGCGCATGCGGCACCGTTCTACCCTGACCCTGGAAGCCCATGGGTGAACGAACAGACATGCGGCCTCTGTCATCAACGCCACGTCGAGACGCAAATGACCAGTCTCATGATGACCGAGTCAGGCAAGATTCAGGGCACGGTTTGGTCGTTCGGAGGCATGGATCGACAGTATGAACATTCCTGGGGGAACTATGACGTAAGCAACCCCGCTGATCCGGCCGCGCGAATCGGCTCCGAAGACTATCGAGCCTATATGGAAGCGCTCGCGAAAAAGGAACCGGGAGCATACCCGAAAGCGCAAGAGGCGTTGCCTGAAGCTCCGACGGACCTGTCAAAGCTTCACGAGCAACCGGAGCTGGCGGCGTTCACCTACATTCGATCGGAATGCCAGCGATGTCACCTTGGTGTGAAGGGACGCGAGAAGCGAGGGGATTTTCGAGGCATGGGTTGCTCGGCCTGTCACGTTCCTTACGGAAACGAAGGATTCTACGAGGGCGGAGACAAGTCCATTCCTCACGACGAGCCCGGACACATGCTCGTTCACTCCATTCAGGGCACCCGCGAGGCAAAAGTGACGGTGCACGAAAATACGTACAGTGGCGTGCCCGTGGAGACGTGCACAACCTGTCACGATCGTGGAAAGCGTATCGGTGTATCATTTCAGGGATTGATGGAAAGCGCCTTCCATTCGCCATACACGGAAGGTGGTGGTGGCCAGATTGCACTGCATACCAAGCACTACATAGCCATGCAGGAGGACATTCACTATCAGAAAGGCATGATGTGTGGAGACTGCCACACCTCGATCGACTTGCATGGTGACGGTTTCATCGCGGGTACAAATCTCGCACAGGTTCAAATTGAATGCGCCGACTGTCATGGAACGCCCTTTGCTTACCCTTGGGAGTTGCCTCTGGGATACATGGACGAATTCGCTGAAGAGCCCAAGAGTGGCGAACCACGTGGGGTCGCGACGGAACTTCCGGAGTATCTGAAACAGGGGACAGTCTACGATAAAGAAGATGGTTACCTTCGTACCGCTCGAGGGAATCCATTTCCTGAAGTCATTCGCCGTGGCGACCAGGTGGTGGTTCATACGGCCGGTGGCAAAGACATCGTCATGGATCCACTGAAACGAAAGTACGAGCTTGGCATGCTCAGCAAAGAAGCCGAGGTCGCCATGTGCCAGATTGGTGCGCACATGGAGAACATGGAATGCTACGCCTGTCACGCAACGTGGGTACCCCAGTGCTATGGATGCCATTTGAAGATTGACTTCTCCGAAGGTAAGAAGAGTTTTGACTGGGTAGCTGCTGGACAACAACACCTGGACCCGCGATTCCGAGCCGACAGCGGTGAGTCAGGCTATGACACGATGATACCGGGAGAGGTCACGGAACAGCGATCCTACATGCGCTGGGAAGATCCACCGCTTGGTGTCAGCGGTGAAGGCAGGGTCGCACCGGTCACGACAGGCTGTCAACCGTCGATCACGATCATTGGTGAGAATGGCGAAGAGATCATTCGCAACAATATCTATCGCACGCCCCCGCATACAGAAGGTGGCGGAGAACAGGGGCAGCTTGCTTTGGATATGAGCCCGGGGCAACCGCACACCACCGGCCGCGCACGTAGTTGCGAAAGCTGTCATGGCTCGGAGAAAGCGCTGGGGTATGGCATCAATGGCGGTCGCCTGACCCGGCCATGGAATGAACCCATCAACGTCGAAATCATGTCGGCGGATGGACAGATACTACCCAAGAACACCCGTGCACAGATTGAGGGTATCGAAGGGCTCGACAACGACTGGTCTCGCTTCGTCACCGAAGATGGGAAGCAACTCATGACCGTTGGCCATCACTGGAGCGGTTCGAGACCGCTCAACCAGAAAGAACGGACGAATATGGATCGGCGTGGGGTTTGCCTGTCATGCCATCAGGAGATTCCGTCCGAATCGTTGGCGGTGAGTTTGCTGCATCACACCGCGAAGTACGCCGGAACACTCCCCAATTCGCCCGAGAAACACGACCAGCTCGTCCACAAGATCCTGCTCATGGCAGCATGGACACAGGTGGGGGGCGGCGCACTCCTTGGCGGAAGCGCGATGCTCGGGCTGGTTTGGTGGATGCGGCGGCGCGCGTGGGCAAAGGCGGCCGCCAGGGGCGCGACGAGAAAATCCGATAACTGATCGTCTTCGGTGAGTTATCGGTCATCATGGATCGAAGAAGCCGAAAAGTGGGAAAAATGGGGGCTGCGGGGTGAATGCGTGCCTGTTTTTCTTGCCCCCAAATTAACGTCCGGTAGGATATGTGCTGCGATTCTTTCGCAACAGTCGGACGAAGATCAGCAACTTCGATGGGGCTTTGAATACAAGAGGGATCGATGGCAACGCGCGCGGTCAAAAACCGTGATGTGAGGCCTGTATTGCAGAAGGGGAAAAGGGGATGAAGCTGCATCATTATCGTGTGAGCATGCTCGTGGCGGCTATAGCCTGCGGGTGGCTCAGCAACTCGGCCTACGCCGTTCGCGTAGCTATCGTTAAATCGTGGGATGCGATCACGTTTGAGCTTCCGTCGATCGAAGCGATCCAGGACAATTGGCAAGATTACGGCAATATCCTGGTTGAGTTTGATACCACACTTCGTTCCGCCGGCACATTCACCTATGAAGATCTCGTCGCTACGCAGGCGGACGTCATCTGGCTCAGCAATCCCGCCGGTGGTGAACGCCAATACACGGCAGCCGAAATACAGGCGATCACGCAATACGTTTCGGAAGGTCGGCAACTGGTCGGGACTTTTATCGTCTTTCGCAACGGCAACACGGACAATTCCGGACTGACAGACGCTTTCGGCTTCGGTGACGTGCAGATTCTCGGCGCATCGCTTTCATCGCTGCAGCAGTTCAATCCGGTTTTCCCAGGTTCTCCAGTCTTTCGAGATGTAACACTCCCGTACGTTAGCGGCGCTCTGGCTTCCGCGCAGGTACCTGCCGACGATTTTCGTTGGGACGCTCCCGACTTTGGAAGTGCCACGCTCTTGGCATCGACGACGGACGGTCGCGGGATCATCACACAGTATGACGCCGGCAGTTACCAGGCGGTCTATGTGAGCCAATTCATCGAGCACTTTGGTAACGAATCGGACACACAGGTTCTCTATAACATCTTGACCCTGACCGCTCCGCCGACCGGTTCCTGCTGCTTTCTTGACGGTGAATGCCGAGTCGTGGAAGAAGCCGATTGTCCGAATGATTCCTGGCAACAGGGGCTGACCTGTGATCCGAACATCTGCCCGCGTCCCGGCGCTTGCTGTGGGGATTTTGCAGCCTGCTCGATCACGTTCGAAGAAGACTGTGTTGGCAATAACTGGGTTGCCGATGGGGCCTGTGACGTCGATTCCGATGGTGACAGCTTCCCCGATGCCTGTGACCGATGCCCGGGCGCAAACGACTTCGTTGATAGCGATCAGGATGATGTACCGAACGGCTGCGATATCTGTCCCGGCTTCGATGATGCCATTGATTCCGATCAGGATGGTTCGCCGGATGGCTGTGATGCCTGTCCCGGATTCGACGACAGACTCGACGGCGACGGTGACAATGTGCCCGATGCCTGTGATCAATGCCCGGGAGAAAATGACAATCTCGACTGCGACAACAACGGAACACCGGATGGATGTGAGTCGACCCCGGACTGCAACGAGAATGAGATCCCCGACAACTGTGATCTGGACGCCGGGACGAGTGACGACTGTAACGAGAACAGCATTCCGGATGAGTGCGAAACGGATACGGACGACGACGGAATCATCGACGAGTGCGATGTATGCACCGGTGACGACAGTGTGCTGGGGCAACCATGCGACGGACCGGATGCGGACGACTGCCCATCGGGAACCTTCAACTGCGACTCAGGTCTTGTGACATGCGATGATGACGCAGCCGTTGATGACGTTGATTCCGACGGCGATGGTGTTTTCGACTGTATCGATCAATGTCCGGGCACTCCACCTGATTCGATAGTTCTACCGGATGGCTGCCGGGAACAAGGCGCCTGTTGCTTTGCCAACGGTGTGTGCTTTGATGATGTGCTGGCCGTTGAATGCAAGGCAATCGAGGGAACACTGCTTGGGCACCGCGTTCTCTGTGACGTCGATGAAGATCAGGATGGCGTAGAAGGGTGCGATGATGAGTGCCCCAACGACCCCAACAAGAGCGAGCCAGGGCAGTGTGGCTGCGGTCAGCCGGATGATGATTCTGATTTTGACGGTACGCCGGATTGTAACGACGGCTGCCCCTTTGACGGTAACAAGACGGAGCCGGGTATCTGCGGTTGCGGTGTTCTTGATGTTGACACTGATAATGACGGCACACTCAACTGTCTTGACGGGTGCCCGAGTGATCCGTTGAAGACTGAACCGGGCGTATGCGGCTGCAATGTTTCGGATCAAGATTCCGATCGCGATGAGGTGCCGGATTGCATCGACGGATGTCCGGATGACCGGTTGAAAGTGGAACCGGGAATCTGTGGGTGCGGCGTACCTGATGTCGATTCCGATACCGATGGTGTTCTCGACTGCCAGGACGGATGTCCTAACGACAGCGAGAAGACAACACCGGGCGTTTGCGGTTGCGGCGTTCCGGATGTCGATTCGGATAATGATGACGCCCTGGATTGCATTGACGGATGTCCCAATGATCCGCGCAAAGTGGAACCGGGCGTTTGCGGTTGCGGCGTCATTGAGATTGATACAGACAAGGACGGCGTATTTGACTGCGTCGACGAATGCCCCGCGAGCAAGCCGGGTACACCCGTTGACGAGACCGGATGTCCTTTTGCGGGCGCGTGTTGCTTCGAAGTGGGCATTTGCCTCGATGATACGCAGGCCGTCGATTGTCTTTCGGTCTCAGGTTTCTACCAGGGCAATGGTTCCGATTGTTCGCAAGAATGCTCGTTCGAGGTCAATGGCGATCTTGACGGGAATGGTCGTGTCAATCGTGCCGACTTCGCCAGTTGGCCGGCTTGTACCAATGGGCCGGAACTTCCGTTTGGTTCGCCCATCTGTCAACAATTCGATTTTGACACGGACGGCGATAACGACCTGCATGATTTCCAGGTATTTCAGCGTCTTTTTGATGGACTCTGTGCCGATGGCCGCGTCGACGCCGGAGAGACCTGCGATGACGGCAACGCGATACCGGGGGACGGATGCTCCGCGACCTGCGCGATTGAATTCTGTGGAAACGGAGTCATCGACCTGGGTGAACAATGTGATGACTTTACGGATTCGTTGAATTGTGACGGCGATTGCACGTTCGTCGCATGCGGTGACGGTTACATCAATGCCGCCGTCGGCGAAGCCTGTGATGACGGTTCCGACAACTCCGACACCACGCCGGATGCTTGCCGCATGGATTGCACACTGCCATTCTGCGGTGATGGAATTGTTGACTCCAATGAAGCATGCGACGACGGAAACCTCGACGATGACGATGGTTGTCGGAATAACTGTGTTCAGGTCGGTTGCGGTGACGGAATGTTGGATCCGGGAGAAGACTGCGACGACGGAAACAACGATAGCGGTGACGGATGCGGTCCGCTTTGTCTTTTCGAGGTCTGCGGGAACGGATTCGTTGATCCCGGCGAAGACTGTGACGCCGGCGGACAAGATGGAACAACGTGCGATGCAGATTGCACGGTTGCTTTCTGTGGCGATGGATATCTCAACACCACCGCCGGTGAAACGTGCGATGACGGCGTGGGAAATTCGGATACGCGAGCTGACGCCTGTCGCTTGAATTGCATTCCGGCCGCCTGCGGTGACGGTGTCGTGGACAGTGGCGAGACCTGTGACGACGGAAATGACGATGACGGCGATGGTTGCCGAAATTCCTGCCTGCTTGCGTTCTGTGGTGACGGCGTTCTTGACGAAAACGAAGAATGCGATGACGGCAATAACGATAGTGGTGACGGTTGCGGTCCGAGTTGCCTGGCCGAAATCTGCGGCAACGGTGTGGTCGACCCCGGCGAAGAATGTGACGACAGTGCGGAAACGTCCACCTGTGATGCCGATTGCACGTTCACCGTTTGTGGTGACGGTTACCTGAACGAGTCGGCAGGCGAGATCTGTGACACCGGAGCAGACAACTCCGATGTGATGCCGAACGCATGCCGCACAAACTGCATGCCGGCATTCTGCGGCGACGGCGTGACCGACAGCGGGGAAGCCTGCGACGACGGAAACACGACGAACGACGATGGTTGTCGAAACACGTGCATGCTGCCCTTCTGCGGCGATGGAATCGTCGATGAAGGAGAAGAATGTGATGATGGAAACAACGACCCCGGTGACGGCTGCAACGGAAGTTGCTCCTTCGAATTCTGCGGAAATTCGATCGTGGAGCCCGGCGAAAGCTGTGATGAAGGGGGAGAGGATACGGAAACGTGTGACGCCGATTGCACAACCGCTCTGTGTGGCGATGGCTATCTGAACACGGTCTCCGGTGAGGTATGCGACAATGGCGCCGCCAATTCCGACGACATCCCCAATGCTTGTCGTACGAATTGCATGCCGGCTTCCTGCGGCGACGGCGTGGTCGATTCGGGTGAAGCCTGCGACGACGGTAATGACGTCAACACCGATGATTGTCGTAATGACTGCGTGCTGCCGAGCTGCGGCGACGGTGTTCTTGATGATGGTGAAGAGTGCGACGACGGCGGCCTTGTTGATGGTGACGGCTGCAACAGCCAATGCATCATTGAAGGCTGCGGGAATGGCATCACCGAACCGGGCGAAGACTGCGACGGCGAAGGTGTTGACACCGAACTTTGTGACACAGACTGTAGTTTCGCGGTTTGCGGCGACGGCTACCTGAATACGCCTGCAGGCGAAGCCTGCGACGACGGTGCTCAGAATTCGGATACGAACGCCGATGCGTGCCGAACAGACTGTTCACTGCCGACATGTGGTGATGGCGTGACGGACTCCGGTGAACAATGCGATGACGGTAACGACACCAACGAAGATGATTGTCGTAACGATTGCCTGTTGCCGTTCTGCGGTGATGGGATCCTGGATCCGCTGGAGCAATGTGACGACGGTGGAAACGATCCTGGCGACGGCTGTAGTTCGACCTGCGTGATTGAAGAATGCGGTAACAGCATCGTTGATCCGGGTGAAGCCTGTGACGACGGCGGTGATTCGGCCGATTGTGACGGCGATTGCTCATTGGTGGAATGCGGTGACGGCTATCTAAACTTTGTTGCCGGTGAAGCGTGCGACGACGGTCTGCAGAACTCGGACGCTCAACCGGATGCATGCCGCACAACATGTCAGCCGGCCGGATGCGGTGACACCGTCGTAGACTCCGGAGAGGAGTGTGACGACGGAAATCAAGATGACGGTGATGGGTGCCGAAACACCTGCCTCCTTCCGTTCTGCGGTGACGGCGTCGTCGATAGCGATGAGCAGTGTGATGATGGCAACAACGAAAGTGGCGATGGCTGCAATGATCTGTGCATCATCGAAGGGTGCGGCAATGGTATTGTCGAGCCCGGCGAAGATTGTGACAGCGCCGGTGTCAATACGGCTGAATGCAACGCAGACTGTACGCTTCCCTTGTGTGGTGATGGAATTCTCAACGAAGCTGCGGGCGAAGGGTGTGACAACGGGGCAGGTAACTCCGACCTGAAGGCCGACGGCTGCCGTATAAATTGCCAGCCGGCGTTCTGCGGCGACGGTGTGGTGGATTCCAACGAATTCTGTGACGACGCCGGCCAAACAGCGATCTGCGACATCGATTGCACCGCGCCGCTTTGTGGTGACGGCATTTACAACGTGGAAGCCGGCGAAGCTTGCGATGATGGAGTCGGCAATTCCGACACCCTGCCGAATGCCTGCCGAACGGACTGCCGACTACCCATGTGCGGTGACGGCGTCATCGACCCTGAATTCGGCGAGGACTGCGAAGCAACCCAGGATACATTCAGCTGTGACAGCGATTGCACCTTCCCGGAATGCGGTGACGGCCATGTCAATCCGTTTAACAGTGAAGCTTGCGACGACGGAAACGTCTTCCCTGAAGACGGCTGTTCCAGTGTCTGTCAGTTCGAGTCCGGTTGGTTCTGCGAAGGCGAACCGAGCGAGTGCTCCGAAAACTGCGGCGACGGGCTCGTTGTCGGTAATGAAGAGTGTGAGCCGGGGCTCGGTAGCATCTTCTGCACGGACGGCGTTAATACGTTCTGCAACAGCTCATGCGAGTGCGTCGAACCGTAAGTTCGATCGGTTGACGTCAAAAGTGCGCCCTTCAGGCAAGCGCACTGAGTGAATGTGCGTTTCAGCTAGACGAGAGACTCCGCGCTCCCGGCACTAGCGACGCCGGGACCGTAACTCTGATTCGATGCGTTGAAGGTCGACGCCGAGTCCTCGCGCGTAGACAAGCAAATGGTAGATCACGTCGGCTGCTTCCCAGGCGACCTCGTCGACAGTTTCAGCTTCAATGACCTCTTCAATCTCTTCGCGCAGCTTGGCAACGTTCAAGTCACGATCGCGCAGTAACTTCCCGGTGTAGCCGCTTGGCGTCTCTTCTGCCGCCCTTTCACCAATCGTTGTGTCAAGAATTCCAAGACTCTCCGGGAGCATGTCATCAAAGCAAGTCGTCGCTCCGGTGTGGCAGGTCGGCCCGGACTGAGTGACAACGAACCGAACGCAGTCGCGATCGCAATCCCAACGAGCCTGAACCAGCTGTTGCGTATTGCCGGACGACTCGCCCTTCCTCCATAGCTTCTGCCGTGAGCGCGAATAGAACCAACCTTCGCCGGAACGAAGGGCACTCGCCATTGATTCGGTGTTTCCGTAAGCCACCATGCGAATGGCATCTGAATTCTTGTCCTGAACGACAATCGGAACCAGACCGGAATCGTCAAACTTGATCTGTCGAGTCCACGCATCAACGAGATCAATCCGACCCTCGTAAATTGCACGGCCAATTTGCACGCGACAACCCGCTTGAATCAGAGTCGAAATCTCCTCAACAGTCGTGATGCCGCCGGCCGCCGTTACTGGCACATCAACTGCCTCGGCAAGCTCCAGCGTCAACGCAATAGCAGCTCCACCGAGCATGCCTTCCCGTTCAACACAGGTGAAAAGAAACTCGCTGCAGAACGGCGCGAGTTCTCGTGCCCGATCCAACGTGGTTTCGCCCGTTCCCCGTTTCCAGCCTTCAACAACAACCTCGCCTTCGCGGCTGTCGAGCGCCACAATCAACCAGTCCCGGGGAAACTTGGAGAGCAACTCCGGCTTCGCGGCAGTTCCGATGATCACCTTCTCGGCGCCGCGTCTGATCCAACGGAGAACAGCCTCCTCGGAACGGATACCGCCACCGACACGGCACGGGGCGGCCGCGCAACAAGCCGCAATGAGTTCTTCGTTGCTGCCGGTTCCCATGGCGGCGTCCAAATCGATCACCGCAACCGGACCAAAACGCGCGAAGTATCTCACCAGTTCGACAGGATGACGCTCATCGGTGTATACGAGTTCGGACCCTTGGCGAAGCTGAACAACTTTACCGTTCTGTATGTCTATGCTTGGAATAATCATAATCTAACGGGTATTCCCCGACTCTTTAGTGCCATTTTGATATCGTTAGGTGAACATGAATCGTCATGAAAGATGGACGCCGCCAAAGCCGCTGATGCCTGCGTATGTTCAAACAGCGTGACAAAGTCCTGCGCGCTGCCCGCGCCTCCCGAAGCGATTACCGGGACACGAACACGATCGGCAACCTCTGCTGTGATCGCTGTTGCGAAACCGTCGCGTGTTCCATCGGCATTGATGACATTCAACAGAATTTCACCCGCACCACGGGATGTTGCTTCGTCAATCCAGTCAAGGCATCGACGTTCGTGCAAACGCGTGCCTCCATGAGTGGTCACCATCCAGTCTCCGTCCGTCGCGCGGGTATCAACGGAAAGGACAACACACTGGCTTCCAAATTCGGCAGCCAACTCATCGATCAGTTCCGGACGAGACAACGCCGCCGAATTGACGGCTACCTTGTCAGCACCGGCCCGCAGCAGGTTGAAACCGTCCGACGCGCTCTTGACACCACCACCGACACAGAAGGGAATGCTGATCTCCTCGGCAACACGCTCCATCAGGCGAATCAGCAGATCGCTCCCATCAATCGAAGCCCGCACGTCCAGGAAACAGAGTTCGTCCGCGCCAAGTTGATCGTAGTGGCGAGCCCGTTCAATCGGATCAGCCACAACAGCCAGGTCCTCAAAACGTACACCCTTAACGACCTGATTGCCCTTAATGTCGAGGCACGGGATGATTCGTTTGGCTAGCATGTGAGCATCCAATCCAAAATCTCTGCGCCAACACGGCTGCTTTTCTCGGGATGGAACTGCACCGCACAGATGTTGTCACGACGTACCGCCACCGTGAACGATGCGCCATGAATCTCTGCCATCGCCGCGACATCCGAGTCTCGCTCACAAACCGGAGCATAGCTGTGCGCAAAATACACATACGCATTGCTGAATGCTTCCCATTCCACTGTGGTCGTTTGGAGTTGGTTCCAGCCCATGTGTGGAACGATCTCGGTCGTCAGCTTCTGACAACGCCCAGGTAGCAACCCGAGACCCTCAACACCCGGTGCCTCATCACTACCATCGAACATCAGGTGCAATCCCAGGCATATGCCAAGGAGGGGGTTGCCGTCACGATGCCAGGCCCGAAGCGGGTCGGGCCAACCGCGCAGTCCGAGTTGTTTCATGGCACTTTCGAACTGCCCAACGCCGGGAAGAATCGCCTTGTCAATAAGACGGAGCTTCTCAGGTTCGTCGCAGATCATGTACTCATGACCAAGTCTCTCGATGGCATTGGAGAGACTTCGCAGATTGCCGGCGCCATAATCGATGATACCGATCATACGTCAGCCTCCCCGGCAAGCAGAGCGGTGGAAATAGCGGTAAGACTGTCGAAGACGCCGAGCGTCATGGCTTGGTCTTGGATCTCCGCCTCATCCTCCGCATTCGTGACGCCTGAGCGCACGTGGCAATAACGGATTGGCATACCCATCGAACGGGCCGCGCTGACAGCACGAAAATCCGCCATGCCATCACCGATATAACAGAATGTCTGATCTGTAGTGGAGCTGGCACAACCGTCACTGATCATCTGGTCCGCGCCTTCATGTCCGAACGCCACATGCAGAACAGGGTAGGGGCTGGGTTTGCCCAACCCCGTGCGACCAAGTCGTGATTCCGCCGCAAAGACATCATCCGCCGTGGTTACCATCGATGCGTCAAACTGATCAAGAATGGACAGCGAGCCCATGGCTTCCATGGTCTCCTCCCGGTTACGCCCAGTGCAAACGCGAACGCTTCCAAGCTCACGATTGAATGTCGTCAATGTCTCAACGATCTTCTGTTCACCATTCTTAAGGCGCCACAACGACGATCGTCCGTCGTCATCCTGGAGTGCGAAAAGTGTCTGTTGAAAGACTGTCCGAGAGCGTTGCATCGTTTCGCTTTCACGATCAATACCAAACCCGGTAAGCGGATCCGACACAACATTCGTCGGATCAGTGGTGGATGCCCGCCAAAGCGATTCTGCCGAACAAGTCCACTGCATGATGATGTCATCGATGTCATCAGCAGTCTCAAGTCTCGAAAGACGCTCACGGAGCGACGCGTCCTGCCTCAGGGCTTTCGCAAGGACGGCCGACAGATCAATATTGCTGTTGCAGCCTTTTCGCTTCGTCACCTGCTGCAGGAACAACTGCTTGAACGCGACATCGCAAAACTGCCTGGCGATCTCTTTCGGCGGCGCAGTGATTCCGGCAACTGCAAGCGCCGATAGAAAGGCCGTATCCCAATACGGTCGTTCATCAAGAAAGACCCCGTCGGCATCAAGAATGACATTCGTTCGTAACATCTTCAGCTTCTACTTCGTCGATTCGATGATGTACTGTGGAATTCCAGCAAAACCACTCGTGTCACCGGGGACAGGCGGAATACGTACGTCCAGGTTCAATGCCGTCGCGATGGCATCGCCGGTGGCGCGGAACAAACATTCGTATACGTGGTGCAGGTTGCCCACGCGATCGACCCGCAAATCCAGTGTTAGAGGCGCCCCATAACAGAGCCCGTCAAAGAACTGCTGCAGATTCGTCCCATAGGCGACGCCACCCGGACTTTCGCTGTCACCGAACCAGCTGTCGACAAAGCCGCCGACATCGGTGCCATCGGGAAGAGTCCAGCTGCAACGGGCGCGACCCTCAAAGCTGAGAACGCAGCCAACGGCAGCATCATCCATGCAGGCTTGAGTCGACGCCCGCCCCGGCACGCCCCGTGATGCCGCCAGTTGATCATGCACTTCACCCAACGCCTTGCCGACCGCTTGACCCACATCTTCACACAACACGTGATCGAACATCCAGGAACCAGGCCAGTCGACCGTATCAAAAGTAAGCGACAACCGGCAGGCCTTGAGCAAGTGATCCAGAAAATGCCCCAGCAGCTTGTTGGGAAGCGACACCATCTGTCCACGTGTGTCTCGGGGTGCGAGAGTCAGCCCAAATGAGGTCTCACCTGTTTGGCGTAACACACGCACCGGTTCAATTCCATGACTCATGCTTCCGACTCCATCAGTGTTAACGACCTTCTGATTCTCTGATCCGCCAGTTCTCGACTGCCAGGTGGTGGGCGGAAAACCCCTCATCGCGGCTGAATGCGGAGACGATCGGTTCAAGCTGCTTCTTGCCCTCGGCCGTACAGAATCCCAGTGCCGTGAATTTGCCAAATTCCTGCATCGATACCGGTGACGTAGTCTTGGCACGGCCGCCGGTCGGAATGATCGCATTCACGCCCATCGCATAGTTTGCAAGACTCACAATGGGGAAATCGCCAAAGAGGATCTCACCGGCATTGGTGATGCGGGGGTGGACCTCCCACGGATTGCGGACCATTACCGCAACGTGTTCAACCGCGAGTTTGTTCGCAATTTCAATGGACTGGTCCATGGACTCCGTCACGACAATACCCCCACGATCGCTCAAGACCGTCTTGACGAATTCACGTCGTCGTTCGCTGAGCTGATCAAGCAGTCCGTCAACGCAACCGCGAATTCGTTCTGCCGTTGGCATGTCAGGAATGAGCAGTAGTGCCGTGGAGTTTTCACCATGCTCGGCCTCGATCAGCAAATTCCACGCGGCATTCTCGGCATCCACGGATTCATCGCAGATGATGAGAGACTCGCTCGGCCCGGCAGGGGGGCCGGGGTCAATCTTGTGATTGAGAATACGCCGGGCGGCTGACACATAGACGTTACCAGGGCCAACAATTTTCTGACACGTCGGCACGGATGAAGTGCCGAACGCGGCAGCAGCCACAGCCTGAGCACCTCCGATGCGTACGATTTGATCAATGCCAAGCTGCTGGCATACATACAGCGTCGCGGCGTCGACCGTGCCATCTTCACCCGGGGGTGTAAACATCACGATGTTCTTAACCCCTGCCAGCGCAGCCGGAACACCAAGCATGCATGCGACCGACGAGAATGCACCGCGCCCGCGGGGCACATACAAGGCCACGGAATCGATCGGCGTCCATCGATCTCCGCACCAGACACCGGGTTCAACCTCAAGCCAACGCGTAGACGTCGGCAGCTGGTCGCGGTGAAACGTCCGAACATTACGGATCGAGCGATCGAGAGCTGCGGCCATCGTGGCATCGACTTCAGCCGCGCCCTCTTCCAGTTCTTCCCTGGAAACCAGAATGCGATCAGGTGAGAGCTCAACACCGTCGAACCGACGTGTGAATTCGATGAGCGCACGGTCGCCCTCGGTGCGTACCCGCTCGATGATGTCCCGGCATGCGCCGATCACCGACGGATCTTCTTCCGGTTGCCGGTTGAGCCATGCCGCACGCCGCTCCGGCGCAACGTCCTTCCAGTCATACAGTGAACAGAAACTCACGGCATCACCCGCTGAATAGAGAGTTGCAGGATATCCGTTGCTCCAGCTTCGTGCAGCTTACGTAACAGAGTCGGCACCATGTTCCGTTGCACGGCCGCCCGGACAGCATAAGCTTCCTGGCCATGCAGACGTTGCACTGTCGGGGAACGCATGGCGGGTAACTGCCCAACAACAGCCTCAAGCTTCTCAGCAGAGACATTCATTTCCAGTAGTACGCGGGTCCGTGCTTCGAGGGCGCTGCGGATCAACATTTCGAAATCGAGGATCAGATCCCGCTTCCAGTCATCCTTCAGTGCGGTTGGATTGGCAAACATGAGTGCCGACGATTTGAGTAACTCATCGACAATCTCCAGATTGTTTGCCGTCAGCGTGCGACCCGTCGCAACATTATCGACGATCAGATCCGCATCTTCCGGGGGAAAGACCTCCGTGGCACCGTATGTTCGCACATACTGAAATGGAACGCCTTTTCCCGCCATGTACGCCTTCGTAAGGTTTTCATACTCCGATGCCACAATCAATGGTCGTGAAGAGCCGCCGGAAAAAGGACGACTGCCTCGGGGGGCGGCGGATACGATGCGCACAGGCAGTAATCCCGTGTCGAGAATCGTCGTGACCGCCGCCGAAGTCTCGTTGACCCAGTCCAGACCACTGAACCCCACATCATGAGCGCCAAGCTGGACCAGCGTCGGAATGTTGGCCGCTTTCAATAGCTTGATCTCGAATCTCGAATCTGACAGGACAGGGCGGTAGTCTTTGGATTCAAACCGGAAAACAAGACCAGCCTCTGCCATAAGCTCTCGAATAGGCTCCAGCAGTCGCCCCGTCGGAATCACCAATCGTAATTTCTTTTCACTCATCGTTTGATGCCGCAGCTTGGGCGCTGCGGGCTTCTCCTGTTCCTACAGTGTGAATGCGTTGAACCAAAGGTGATGCTGCGTCGTGGCGAATTCGCGCCGGCTGACCATCACCGTCGCGACATGGATCTCGCCGCGACTTACTTCTTCTCGGTATGGTTGTGACGATGAAGCATCAGCCGGTAACCGCCTTCGCCGTCCCGAAGCCAATGGCTGATTCGGGCGATCGTGCGAGAACTGAGGCCCAGCTCTTCTTCGATCTGCCGATACGTCTTGCCGGCATGCAGCGCTTCGGCGACCTGCCAGCGGGTTACGATCATCCTGATCTCATCCTCCGTCATGAGATCGCGGATAAATCGTCTCGCTTCAGGAACCGTTCGCAATTGCAGCACAGCCCGCAGCAAGTCGTCAGCCTGACGATTCCAAAGCTGGCTCGTGGATTTTCCGCTGCCCTTGTTGTTCTTCTCAGTGACCATACGCAGGAGAGTAGTGCTGTACTATGGTAAAGTGCAAGGGCGAAGGGAAGAATTCATGAAGAAAGTCCAGAGAAAATCAGCCGACAGGATGAAAAGCGAACTAGTTGCCCATCACGGCAGATTGGTAGCGACCGATAACGCGGTCTTCGGGGGCAAGCATACGGGCAAAGCCGAGAATGTCCTCGGCAAGACCAGGGGCGCCCGAATTGTGGAGGTAAAAGGCAAGCAGGAACCACTGCAAGGGGTTCTCGCTGTCTTCAGTCGACTGCTGCAATTGCTGCAAATGGGATTCAAAGTCGGTACGCTTGCCATACGCCGACCGCAGATCGATCGGGAAATTGGCTATCTTGGGCTGAAGGTCCAGCGCCCGACGCAGCCGTTTCCCAGCCTGTGGATAACGCCCCGTAGCCACCAGCGCCTGCGCGGCACCGAGATAGGCTGTCGGATCAGCTTGATTCAGCTCACACGCCAACAGGTAGTTTTGAGCGGCTGAGGCGTAGTTGCCACTTTGAAACGCCTGCTCGGCACCAGTGATGAAGAACAGATACTCATCCAGTGATCGTTGCGCTTGGGACGCAATGTTACCTTGAAGTTCGAACGGCGCTACGCCAACGTCGGAGGCGGCCGATGTGGGAAGAATGTAGCCATTGGCCCCACCGACTTGCCCCTTCTGCACATAACCAGGTGGAAGCGGTGCATACATGCCACCACAACCGCCACAAGCAAGTCGATTGAACCGATGACCACAGCCGATTCCACCGACACCGCCAATGCCGAAATTACCGTAAGGGCTCAGCGATCGGTTGGCGCCGCGATTCGAGCCGGCAGGCCTCCGCGGACCAAGAAGGTGGAAACGCTCCCACGCGCGAAATGAACCCGGTACACCGAAGTCACGATGAAGCTGGCCCTTCCCGGTCGGTGCCGCAGGGTTCGCAACCTGCTTCTGATTCGCTGCATTCGTCCGCTGATCCGGATCAGCGTTGGAAGGCTTCTCTTGACCCATAGCAGGATGACAAAACGTGACCAACAAGCAGGTGATCAACATGGGGATGCGGAAATGACTTGCTCTACCGTGCTGCATGGCGACGTCCTCCCGGTTCAACGCGGGTAAAGGTATCGAACTCTTATCGCTCCATTATACGCAGGGATCACGGGCCTGTTGCGTAAAATGTTGAACGAAGGCTAGTTACGTGACAAAGGCCTGGAGTCCGTTGAGGCCATCAAGCGTTACCATTCATGCCGAAACGCACCGAATCATGCAAAATCCCAGCAGCGATAGCCATCGTGGAAAGTCGTAACGCATTTCACGGCAGGAGGTTACGCGCATTGCGTTTGACGCTGCAGGCGCATCGGAGGTTTGCCGGAGCCCGAAGAGCCTCGCGCCGCGTGTCACCGCAGGATGATGATCATGACCTGCCCCATCCCTCCGGCAGAGGACGCCATCGAATGGCCAGCAAAAACAACATGATCCAGTGCCGGAAAACCTCTGGCGTATTGGCCAGTGCAATGGATCGTAAGGCGCTAACCAGGACGCAACCCAAAGAGAGCAAGAGCACCGCGTGCCGCGAACGACGCACCTGCTCGAATCCTCGCGCGATCACCGACCGAGCGTCATGTCTCTAAGTCACGCTACTCGATGAATCGGGCAAAGTCCTCGCCGGTTAAATGGAAAGCCCTCTATAATCACGCGATTTCAGCGTCGTGCGATAACTCGCGCAACCAATGCCGTCAAATTCAAAGCCCCGTTGCATCTGGTACTTCCTTTCGCACGAATACCAGTCTGACACAGAGGTTGATGGTGCACAGTAATTCGAGAAAGGAACCGATATGGCAGCATGCAAATGCAGCAACGTGGAATCAACCGAAGTTCGTCGACAACGACGCTTCGATTCGCCATGGCAAACCTGCAAGGGAGTTCTGGCACTGGTCATGGCAACAGGTTTGCTCAGCGTGCCCACAGCCAAGGCGGCCGATAAAGACATCGTTGATACGGCGGTGGCAAACAGCAACTTCTCGACACTGGTGACTGCGCTCCAGGAAACCGGACTCGCGGCAGCCCTTCGTGCGGATGGTCCCTTCACTGTCTTTGCGCCTACGGATGAAGCGTTCGCAAAGTTGCCGGCAGGGACCGTCGAATCTCTACTTGAACCAGAGAACCGTGACGTACTGAAGCGCATCCTGCTGTTTCACGTCGTATCGGGCGATGTCAGATCACGACAGTTGGTGGGTATGCCGAGTGCAACGACACTCAACGGTCAACGGCTTCAAGTGGCGTTGCGTGATGGCCGCGCAAAAGTCAACGACAGCGCAATCCTCACGCCGGACATTACGTGTGAGAACGGCGTGATCCATGTGATCGACTCTGTCCTGCTGCCGGCAGGAAAGGACATCGTCACCCTTGCTGGCGAAGCTGGCGTATTCAGTACCCTCGCCAAAGCGCTCACGGAAGCAGGTTTGGTGGAAGCTCTGCAGGGAGACGGGCCCTTTACCGTTTTTGCTCCGACGGACGACGCCTTTGCTGCACTACCGGAGGGCACCGTAGAGACTCTCCTCAAACCTGAGAATAAAGAGCAACTGATCGGCATCCTCAAATACCACGTCGTTGCAGGACGCGTGTATGCCGAGCAGGCGATCAAGGCCGGTCTGGCCGATACGCTCCAGGGCGAAGCACTGGAATTCGGCATCGAGGGCGGACGTGCACGCGTGAATGGGATCAATCTCATCGGAACTGACCTCGACGCTGCCAACGGAGTGGTACACATGATTGATCAAGTCCTGTTGCCGCCAAGTTTGAATGGTGGAAAGGCACCCGATCCACGGCCCCTCATCGAGTTGGCCATTCGTCGCGGTGCGCCCCAGTTCAACGATGGGAATGAGGACGCTTGCGCCGAGATATACGAAATCACAGTTGCCGGCCTGCTTCTGCTCGGCCGAGATGCGATCAATGCCGAAGAACGGGTACGTCTTCAGAAAGGCATGGCGGAATACGAATCGGCAGATAACGGATCCCGAAAAGCATGGAGTCTTCGCCGCACGTTGGATGATGTTTATGCATCGCTCACGCAGCGTATGCAGGATCAAGCCGGCGCTCGCCGTACATCGACCTCGCCACATGGCAATGGAACGAATGGCATGGCCACTCAACGAAGATCGGCGCGTTTGATCGCTGATTTCAGTGACGCCGGTGTGTCGTCACGATGGGTAACGGTCAACGACAATGTCATGGGCGGACGATCCCGCGGCGGCTTCAGCTTCAGCGATGACAAGTTGATCTTCTCAGGTTCCACCAACACCAACGGCGGTGGTTTCTCATCCATCCGAACGCGTCCTCGCGATTTCGGCATAGACGATGCCGAAGGCCTGGAAATCCGGGTCCGCGGTGATGGTCGTACGTACAAGATGGATGTTCGGAATGACGAGCGGATCGGCGGGATGTCTGTTTCTTACTGGGCGAACTTCGAAACCAGCGGCGATTGGGAGGTCATTCGAATTCCGTTCTCATCGTTCGAACCGACTTTCTTCGGTGAAAGGCTGAGGCGCAGCAGCAAATCATTTGATCCTGCCGACATGACCGCCATGGGTTTCTTCATTTACGACAAGAAGGACGGCCCGTTTCGCCTTGAAATCGACTGGATTCGCGCGTTCTGACGAAAACGGCAATTCCGACAAGTGACAGCGTTCATCCTGCAGGCCCGTTTCGGGCCTTTTCTTTTGCGCATTCCCGACGAAGATAGGCGAATCGAATGAGTGAGCCGCATCGAATCCAGGAGGGCGCAGGGTATGTCGACGACGACACGACAAGAATCGGTCTTTTCATTTCTCGGAATCTCGGCTGCAGGAATCCCCACCTGGTTCACAGGTCTCGTCGTTTTGGGGATGGCCCTGTTGGCGACGCAAGCTCCGGTCGAAGCGAGTGACGAGAACGCGGCACAGGCAATCTCCCGGCAAACGCCGTCACGGGATCTGAGCCAGCCCGACAACAAGGCGCTTTACTGTGTAGGATACGCCCACCTCGATACCCAATGGCGATGGGACTTCGTAACGACCATTGATGAATACATCAAAGCGACGCTGGATCAAAACTTCGAGCGCTTCGAATCATTTCCTGACTACGTGTTCAGCTTCACCGGTTCCGTCAGGTATGAAATGATGAAGGAGTACTATCCCGAACGGTATGAGCGACTGAAACAGTACATTGAAGACGGGCGTTGGTTTGTCTCCGGTTCGAGTGTCGATGAAGGCGACGTCAACGTTCCGTCGAGTGAGTCGATCATTCGTCAAATCCTCTACGGCAATCTCTACTTCAAACGGGAGTTCGGTAAGGTCAGCTCCGATTTCATGCTGCCGGACTGCTTCGGATTTCCCGCATCATTGCCTACGTTGTTCTCGCACTGCGGCTTGATTGGGTTCTCAACGCAGAAACTCACATGGGGATCAGCGGTGGGAATCCCGTTCAAAGTCGGTGTATGGGAAGGACCGGACGGCAATGGCATCATCTCAGCGCTTGATCCCGGCCCGTACGTTGGCGCCATCGAAGGAAAAGTCGGCACGAATGCCACCTGGCTGGAACGTGTGCAGGAGAATGGCAAGCTG
>JBMYUM010000014.1:0-22374 GCA_049605375.1 Phycisphaerae bacterium
AGGCCCGGTTGCGAGTCCGTGTGGCCGGTTCAGGGGAATCGGTGATCGTTGGTTCCGGGGGAAGTCTCGATGATGAAGAAGATGATGATGGGCATGTCTTACGACAGGAAGAATGAGCAGGGCCAGGGGAAATGCCGCCGATTGCTCTTTTCGATGCTGGTGGCAGCAATGGTCTTGGGCGGTTTCCAGGGCGTGGCGCAGGCGGCGCCCGCTGAGGTGGTGAAGATAACCAATCTCGTCGCTGGTCCCGGTCAGACCGACTTGAAGAGGGTCGCGGTTGAGAAGGGTCGGATGGTCACAGTCACGGCCGTCAGCAACGGCCGATGCTCGTTCATGATTCGAGACAAGGCGGGCAAGACGCTCAGGGGATCGAATCCGCTGCGATTCTATTCCGGTAAATACAAGATGACGGATCGGCAGTCGTTCTATCCCGTGCAGACGGATGAGCTGCAGCTGATGCTGGTCGGTTGGGATAAGATCCAGGCCAATGCAGAAGTGACCGTTGAGTATGACCGCGGTTTTCAGCTTGAACCTGCGGCGCTGAATGGGCAGATGTGGACACGCTTGACGCGCATGCCGGCAGCCGCCTGGATGAGCGAGAATGGCGCTCGAATTCATGGGTCCCGCAATGAGTTCAAGATCAATTGCGAGTTTGTGCAGGGCGAGGGTCTCAAAACACTGACGTTGCAGCCGGGCGGCGTCAGGGACCTGGGGTTTGATGGGGGCGGTGTGTATGGTATTGCTATCATGCCCAACTACTTCCAGCCATTTCCCGTCGTGTTCGACGGCGCGTTGACGTTCGATGGGATGCGTCTGGAGCGAAGCGCCAGCTACCAATTCTACGTCAAGGAACCAGGAAAAACGCCGGAGTTCATTAACGAGCCGGTCGTGAATTTGTTTGACGGCGACGGTGATGGTCTCGCGGAAGCGTTGGTTCTTGAGCTTCGCGTCAAGATTGGTCTGAACAAGGAAGCGACTGCGCACGCGCGCCTGGTCGATCAGTCGGGCTACATCATTCACCCGGACGTGATCGGCGAAGTTCGCAATCCGGTCGGGTTCGAAGATGTACCGGTTCGGCTTTTTGTTCGTGCAGAGCAGCTCGTGAGGACGGGGCGACCCGGTCCCTGGTCATTCACGGATATTCGCCTCTGGGATAGCAAGACGGATCAGATGCTCGATCGTGCCGAAGACTTGATGACACAGACGTATTCGATGGGGACCTTCAAGTCACCCGAACCTCCGGTTATTGAGTCAATTTCTGTTAACGAGCAGCAGGTTGTGACCATCAAGGGGAAGAACGTCGGCGATGCTCGGAAGGTGATGATTGACGGCTATACTTGCCAGCACATCGTGCAGGGTTTGAATCAGATACAGGTGATTCCAGCCAAGAATGCCACGACACCAGAGGAATGGAAGCAGGTATGCCAGAATATTCAGAGCGTTAAGGTCACGGTCAGTTCCGATTGGGGTACCGGGAAAAGGCCGTAGCTTACGAGCCATTGTCAGAGTCTAATGCCAGAGCAGCATGAGGGTGTAGTGCCCAACGCGTCGTCAAGGTCGGCGCGTACGTTCAGCAGGGAGCGTCGATCATGAAGTGGACCAGTTTTTTCATCCCAACATCGAAGGAAACGCCGGCTGAAGCTGTCGTCCCTTCCCATCAGCTGATGCTTCGTGCGGGCTTGATCCGGCAGGTGGTTGCGGGAGCTTACACCTATCTACCGTTGGGGTACCGCTCGCTGCGAAAGGTTGAGCAGATCGTTCGTGAGGAAATCAACCAGGCAGGTGGCGTTGAGGTCAACATGCCTGCGATGCATCCGATCGAATGGTGGGAGCAGACCAATCGTGTCGAAGCCATGGGCGATGTGTTGATTCGGCTCGGTGGCGGTACGGGTGACGATTGGCGATCACGAACCGTGCTTGGTCCAACGCATGAAGAGGTGATAACCGAGATCGCCAAGGCCTACTTGAACAGCTACAAGCAGCTTCCGGTCACGCTTTATCAGATTCAGACCAAGTTCCGCGGTGAAGCTCGGCCCAAGAGTGGCGTCTTGCGAACGCGCGAGTTCTTGATGAAGGATGCTTATTCCTTTCACGCTTCCAAGGAAGGTCAGGGCGGACTCGACGAAACGTACGAGCGTATGTACGCCGCGTACTGTGCGATATTCGGCCGGTGTGGTTTACCGTTTGTTGCCGTCGAGGCGGATAGCGGTCCGATCGGCGGTGATGCGTCGCACGAGTTCATGGTGCCGACCGAGGCTGGTGAAGATTTCCTCGTTCAGTCGGATGATGGCAAATACGCCGCCAATCTGGAGCGTGCTGAGGTTGCGCCGATTCCTGATAGCGGCGATGGTCAAGACCGGTCCCTGGAGGAAGTGCATACGCCGGGCCTCTCGACCATCGACGATGTGTCGAAGCATTTGAATTGCAAGCCCCAGCAGATGATCAAAACTATCATCTACGAATGCCAGGGTGAGCCCCTCGTTGCGCTTGTTCGTGGTGATCACGAAGTCAATGAGGCGAAGCTGCGACGGGTCGCCGGTATACCGGGTCTGGCGCCTGCCGGTCCGGATCTGATCAAGAACCTAACCGGTGCGGAGGTCGGCTTTGCCGGGCCGGTGGGATTGAAGGCACGCGTCATTGTCGATCAGGCCGTGACGGTGATGCATGATGCAGTGACGGGTGCCAACAAGACGGATTATCACCTGACCGGCGTCAACTCAGGTCGAGACTTTGAGATCAAGGAGACCGCAGATATTCGTGTTGCCGTGGAAGGTGATCATGCGCCGCACGGTTCGCCCGTTCACTTCAAGAAGTGCATCGAGGTTGGTCACGTGTTCAAGCTGGGCACGAAGTATTCGGCTGCGATGGAAGCCAATTTCCTGGATTCCGACGGTAAGAGTGCGTCGCTGATCATGGGCTGTTACGGCATCGGGCTGAATCGAATCATGGCGGGTGCCATTGAGTCGATGCATGATGAGAAGGGCATTATCTGGCCGGTCGCTATCGCACCGTTCGAGGTTGTGATCTGCGCCTTGGACGTTCGCGTGGAAGAAGTGACCACTGCCGCAAACAAGGCCTACCAGGAGATGTTGGATCTCGGTATTGATGTTCTGCTTGACGACCGTGATCAGCGTCCCGGCTTCAAGTTCAAGGATGCTGAACTGATCGGATTCCCCGTCCGTGTGACGATTGGTAAGCGCGGCCTCGCCGACGGTACAGTCGAGGTGATGGATCGCAAGACCGGCGAGGTGACGACGGTTTCCCCCGATACGCTCGCTGCACACGTCAATGAGATGTTGAATCAGAAACGTAAGGCTGAGCGGACGGACATTCCTGCCAATACGGAATCGGCGTAGGTTCGTATGACGGTGACGTTTCAGTCGCCCATAGTAATCAGAACGTGATCGGTTTGACGCTGCATGGTAACAAATGCAGCGTTTTCTTTTGCCTGTGACTGCGTTCCTTCAACGGCGTGGATCGGGGCGTCGGACGCACGTGATTCGTCGGATCGAAAATGGACACCGGTGGTGAGGGTGCGGTGTTCGGCACAGCCGGCGACCAGGAAGCCGAGCATCAGCATGTTTTGAATCTCCCATCCCTGCGGTTCATCCAGTGTTTTGTCCAGCGTGTAGTGTGACCAGAATCGCAAGATGTCCATTGTTTCCCGGAGCCGATCGCCGTGGCGGACGATGCCCGCGTTCCGCCACATGACGCTGCGAAGAGAGTGGCGAATATCGGTCAGATCAAGTGCTGTTCGTTCCGTAGACGGATTCCTGTTGCTGATGCGATGAGGTCGATTGGCGTCGTGGGTTAACTCCTGCCCTGCGATGCTTCCGACATCCCGGCCGAACACGAGTCCTTCCAGGAGTGAGTTGCTTGCCAGTCGGTTTGCGCCATGAAGGCCGGTGTGTGCTGCCTCGCCGCAAGCGAACAGACCCTTGATTTCTGTGCGGCCCTGCAGGTCGACATCAACGCCGCCGATCATGTAGTGAGCGCTGGGGCGAACCGGAATGAGGTCGCGTGTGACGTCGATTTGAAATTCGCTGCAGCGTTTGGCCAGGTGCGGAAAACGCTCTGATACCTGTTCAATGTGGCGTACGTCGAGGAAGGCACTGCTGTGGCCGGTCAGTTGGATGTGCCGGTCGATCGCACGGCTCACGATGTCGCGTGGTGCCAGCTCCATGGCATCGTCATAGTCCTGCATGAATCGTTGGCCCTGCATGTCCACGAGATAGGCGCCTGCGCCCCGAACGGCTTCCGAGATCAACGCACGGCCTGAACCAGCGACATAGAGCGTCGTTGGATGAAACTGCATGAGCTCTAGGGATGCCAGGGTTGCACCTGCCCGGAAAGCCGCCGCGATTCCATCACCTGTGGACACGACCGGGTTGGTCGTTTCGCGCCATAACTGGCCACATCCTCCAGACGCAAGAATGACGTTCTCGGCGAGTATCAATTGGTGCCCATATTTCTCGTGGTAGGTGACCGCGCCGATGCATTGCTGATCTTCCACGAGAAAGTCGATGAGAAAACAACCTTCGAACAGCCGGATGTCCTGATGACGTGCCACCTGTTCCGAAAGGGTGGCAGCAAGGGCTTGCCCCGTCTGATCGCCCAGGGCATGCGCTACCCGGTTCTGGCCGTGGCCCCCTTCGCGTCCGAGTGCAAGCGCGCCTTCCCGTTCATCAAACGGCATGCCCCACGCCTGGAGCTCATGGATACAGTCCGGAGCGGCATCCATGACGTGGTGCACCACATGTTCCCGGCACATCCCGCAACCGACGCGCAAGGTGTCTTCTGCGTGGAGTGTGGGGTGATCCTCGGGAGCCAGAGCAGCGGCGACGCCACCTTGTGCCCATGCGGTCGACGTGGTACGGGCGTCCTGCTTCGAAAGCACCGTGACGAGCCCGTAGTCGGCGGCTGCCAGCGCCGCACGCAATCCGGCGACGCCCGCACCGATGATCAGGACGTCGGTCTCGACGGTCCCAATCCGTTTGGCATCGAAGTTGGTCAGAAAACGAGGGGTGTTATAGGGCGATTGAAGAATTCGAGTGCTGTCCATGCGTCGATTTTATAGGGCTCTTCTCGCGTTGTCCCGCCTTCTGCGCTCCGATGAATGACGTCCGGATAGTGTGGGTCACTCATCGGTCGCTGCCACTTTTCCGATGTACTTTTGTTAGTTGCACACGTACGGGAAGGGTAACGCGATGAGGAACAATCCACACCGCTTCGACTCGGCGAAGCACCGGGGTTCCGATGGCACGGGGAATGATCGAGTGCCATCGTGGGGGTGCTGGTTCCCTCTTCTGCTGGTCCTGATGATCTTCGGCAGCGATCGGGACTGTCGGCGTTGTTTCGGTCAGTCGGACGTTGGGAATCGTGACGCGGCGTATATCGCCCAGGTCACGCCGACAGGTGAGGGGGCGAATGGGGCGGTCACAGACGGCCGCGCCATCTCCGATGCGGGTCAGTCACCATCGCGACGCGTCATCTATGATTTCGATTTCGCTGAAGCGGATGAAGGTAACATTGAGTCCGTGCCCAAGTTCTGGGAGGCCGTCCGCCTGCCCGGCTTTCCGAACTACACCGATGGCAAATTCGACATGGAGGTGGGGCACGCTGCGCCGCCGTCCTTTGCACTTCACTGTTCCGGTCGAAATGTCGCCTATGCTTATTCGGGGCCCGATACGCGTGTGCGACGGAACACCGACTACGGTGTCGAAGCTTTCATCCGCACGCGTGATCTACGCGGCTCTCGTGCGTGTCTCAGCGCTCACTTTCTCGATCGTCGTGGATTACCGATTCCCGGAACGGTTGTGCGCAGCCGTTTCATCGGCGATGAGGAGACGCGAGGGGAGTGGGTGAGAATTCAGTTCTTTCTACCCAGTGCGCCGGTCCATGCGCGAACCATTGGGTTGATGGCCTGGGTATTTCAGGAACCGGTCTGGGATAATAGTGCGAAGCCGAAGCGGCACATCACGCTTGCTGACGTTCACGGGAAGGCCTGGTTCGATGACATTACCGTTTATGCCATGCCGCGTGTGGAGTTGGCGACGACCGACCCGGGTAACATCCTTGCCGATGATCGTGATCCAACGCTTCGTATCGTGGTGGCGGACTTTGAGGATACCTCGCTCTCTGCGAAGCTGTCGATCTTCGCTGCCGACGGTGGCCTGGCGGGTCTGCAGACGATCAAGCCGTCCATTGGTCTGGACATGCAACCGAACTTCATTTCCGTGCAGCCGCTTCACCCCGGCTTGTACACCGCTGTCCTGCGTGTGTTCAGCCATGATCGCGAAGTGGTGCGTCGAACCCTGACGTTTGCGCGGGTGGCCGCGGGTGGAAACTGGAATTCGGGCTTCGGTCGCTCGTTCGGGGTGGTTCTGACACCGGGACGACGTCCTGACCATGATGCTGAGTTTGCCCTGCTGTCCGGACTGGGAATCGGTTCGGCGAAGATACCGGTTTGGAACGGTCTCCCTGAAAGTGCTCCAGACCGGCAGGAGCGTCGGGCGACCGATCAGTTTCTCCAGGCACTGATCCAGAACGGATTTTCGCTAGCGGGCGTTTTCGCTGGTTCACCCGGTCCCGTCGTTCAGCAGGATGGGCCTTATCCGCGTCCGCTTCTGGAGCTGCTGTCAGGGCCCTTGAGTGCTTGGCAGGACCATATGGCGGCCGTGGTCGTTCCGTATGCCGGTGTTTTTGACTGGTGGCAGATCGGTCCGGACAACGAACAGGAAATGCCCGAGATGGTTCAGCTGCGTGCGGCGATCGGTCAGCTTCGCGAAGCGATGCGGCAGTTCGTCACGGTGCCACGACTGGGATTGGCGACACAAGCCTGGCACGGCAACTACGACGCCATTCGAAGTGTCGACTATCACACCGTAGCCATCGGTGATGAGACTAGCGTTGATGCCTTCCCAACGCTCTTGCGTGAAGCCAGAAGCATGGGGCACGAACAGGTGAGCCTGTTTCTGGAAGATCCACCTGACGCCGCGTATGCCCGTGTTCCGTTCCTTTCGATCTGGTCCCAGCGAGTCGTTCAGGCCTATTATGCCGGCGCGGCGACCGTCTACGTTGAACAGCCCTGGCGTGTTCGTGACCGGCATGGTGGCCGAACGGCGGAACCGAATGAGAACTATCTGGCGCTACGCACATTGACGCGGGCTTTGGGGGGGAAGAAACCAGGGCAGTCGCTCTTCATCGCGGACGGTGTCACCTGTCTCGCGTTTCATGAAGGAGACCTCAGCACGCTGGTGTTGTGGGATGAGAACGCGCCGTTGGAAGGACATTACCGTCCCATTCAACTGGGTCAGGCCGATGAGTACACCGATATGTGGGGACGATCACGTTCGATCCCCAAGTTGAACGATGGTCGACACGTGTTGAAGCTGTCGCCGATGCCGTTGATCGTCGAAGGGGTTGAGCGCTGGCTTGTCGATCTGCGTGACTCCTTCCGGCTTGAACCGGAATTCGTCATGACGGGCACCGAGCTTGAGCAGTTTGATCTCATGGTACGCTACCAGGGCGAGCAACAGCTTTCCGGAATCATCGCCCTGGATGGTCCGGAAGACTGGGAGTTCAATCGTCAGGAACAGCCGATTCAGATGACGCCCCAGCGTGTTGAGCGGAAGGAATTCGAAGTCCAGTTTCCCCACAATGCCATCGCGCAGCGTGCGACGTTCCGTGCTCGTCTGAAGCTCACCCGCCCCCAGTACTACTTTGATCTTCCGTTACGCGTCTCCCTTGGGCTCGCGGACGTCGCAGTCGCGGCATCCTCATTCTATGAGGGGGATGACGTGATTCTGTCACACACGGTCACTAATCGTTCGGACGAAGTGCTCGATTTGCGCAGTACGGCGATCGTGCCGGGCAAAGAGCGGAAGTACCGACCTTTCACCAATTTGAGACCGGGCGAAACGCAGACTGTGGAATATCGCTTTCGCGCTGACTCACTTCGCACCGGTCAACGCGTCAGGCTTGCGATCCGCGAGCTGAACGACGGGCCTCGCACACACAACATCGAGGTCACGGTGCCGTAGTCGCGATTCTCTGTGCCTTTTCAACACCCTGTTGGATTCGATTCGGGCCTCCAGCTGCGTTACTATCCTGTTACTTTCCGCGGTCGCCGGCTCGGGCTACCATTAGGCGTTGAACGTCGGGTGGTCGCGATTGGCGAGCGTGTCAGTTCGCTTTGGCAGCCCTTCCTGCGTTCGTCGTTGAATTTTACATCCACCTTGCGCGGATCGACCGGGTGTGACATTCGATGCGAAACATGCTCTCGCCTACGGAAGGATGAATGGATACATGGATAACGGTATGAATGACCGCGACCGGTCACACATTTCGGCATGGGTCGACGGACGTCGGTTGGGCTCAGCTGCGCGTGTCGTCTTTCTGTTCGTCTTTGCCTGCTCGCCAATGATGTCGGTTGTTTATTCACAGGTACCGCCGCCGCCTTCATCATCCAAGGCCAAGGCGGCTAAGCCCAAGCTGTATGTTGATCGTCGGATGTTGAATCTTGGTGAGATCATCGAGGGTGACAAACCTGAGGTCACGTGGATCCTGGAGAACCGGGGGAACGCTGATCTCTTGATCGATCTCGTGAAAGCGGGTTGCGGTTGTACGGTCGTGCAGTTGGAAGATGATGACCGGCTGATTCCGCCGGGAAGCATGCTGGAACTCTCGGCTGTTTTTGACAGCAAGGGACGTCGCGGCGAGCAGCGAAAGAATGTCATCGTCTACAGCAACGATCCGGCGGAGTCGGCACTGAAGCTTGAATTTTCCTCCGCGGTGCTCCCCCTTTACGACGCCGATCCCAGCGGTGCCATCAATCTGCGCATGATGCAACGTGGTGAATGGGCACAACGATCGTTGAAGCTCAAGCCGTCGGACGGTCGAGAGTCCCTTGAGATCATTGACGTGACGCTGGCTGATGCCGACTCCGTCGAAGCGATCGTCGAACCAATGGCTGATGAGAACGGTCATGTCGTGAAGTTCAAGGTCTTGCCGTCGGCTGCGCTGGGGCGCGTCGATACGACCGCCGAGATTCAGCTTCGGGTCGATGGGATTGAACGGTCGCGTGAAGTGAAATTGAGAGGCGAGGTGGTGGCTGACCTTGTCTTCCAACCCAAACTGGTCAATGCGACACGAGCTCCGGCCGTGCGTGGTACGGAGCTTCAGCCGATCACGGTGCGTGCCGTTGAATCGGCACCGTTCCAGGTTCGTGGCGTGGATGGTGGTCCCTGCCTGCAGGTCACGTATGAGGAGCTTGCCGGTAAGCCGGGTACGGTCTATCGATTCCAGCCTGTCATTCGCCAGGATGCCCCGGATGGTCCCTTTGCCGCTGAGATTGTGATTCAGACGACGTCTCTCGATCAGCCGGAGTTGCGTGTTCCCGTGTTCGGACACGTCGCGCCGAAGATTCTTGTTGATCCACCGGTGATCGTCCTTCGGAAGGATGGCACGCCCGCGGGGCGGCAGCGGCGCGTCAAGTTCCAATCCGCGCCGCAGGAGGCGCTGGAGCTCCTGGATGCCCAGATGTCAACGGATGTGGTCAGTGCCCGTCTCGACTACGAGGCCAGCAGCAGTTACCGCCATCTTCGATTTGTGAATGTCACACTGGACGGTGATCCCGGACCCGGCATTCATGAGGCAACGTTAACGCTTCGAACCAGTCTCGCCGGTGCCGAGACCGTCGTGGTCCCCATTCGTATTGAGATCCCCTGAGCCAATCAGCCCCGTGCGGCGTGCAAACCGAAAGTAACCGGGTACACTATGCACGACCGAGGGTATTCGCGGTTGCCCGTCGTTGCTGCGGCTTGCCAGTCGCGCAAGCGGGCCATTCGGTGGACGAAGGACGATGGTTCATGATTGCCACCCAAGAGCAGCACGAGGGAGCGGAAGCAGGAGAGGCAGCGATGAGTGAAGTCCATGTAAGTCGAGAGGGCGAGGCAGATCCTGGTGTCGGTCCGGCCGATGCACCGGTCTTGCCACGATCAGCGCAGCTCGGGTTTCTGATATTCACGTTCCTGCTGTGGGCGGTTTGGATCGGTTTTCTCGTCGTCGTTTCATCGAGTCGCTCCGCTACTCCGAGCGTCGGTAGTCTTCACTCTGTTCTCCCGTGGTAAGCGGCCCCGACACCCTCCCTGCATCTGCCCGCCAGTGTTTCGAGCACAATCTGGCTGCACTCCGAACGCGTCAGCCGGCTGTCGCCGATGCGTTGACTGCGGCCGATTGGCCGGCGTTTTCCTTTGAGACGGGACGGGACGGTTCAACCTCCATCAGAATCAACGAAGGACCCGGTGTAGGCGTCTGGTTCGGTGGTTCTTCGATGCCATCGGTCAGTGCGGACGCGATCGTCGGTTTCTCATCGTCGGAGGACGGCAGTATTGTCTTGCCGGGCGTGCAGACCGGTCGCGAGATTCTTCTCCTCCTCGAGCGCAGGGCGGCGCACACCGCCGTCTACGTGTGGGAACCTCATCCACAGCACATGCTGATGGCGTTCTGCCTGTACGACTATGCGGACGCCATGGAACGGCATCGCCTGGTATGGCTGTCGGGCGATCAGCCGGCCGACGAACTTGCCGATTTTCTCGCTGCCAACCATGGTTTCGAAATGCCCCAGCACATTTTGCGCGTGCCAGGGTTCTCTGCGCAGCAGACTGACGAACTTCAGCGCGGGCTTGAGTTGACCGGAGCCGCCCACGCGCGGCATGTGGCGGCGGAAGTTGAACGGCTGCGTCAACGGTGGTCCGAGACGTCAGCTCAACCCGTGACTGGTGGTATTTCGCGCCTTATGGTCTGGGGGGCGGATCCTTCACCGAGCGCTGTTGATCGTGCTGCGGGCATTAAGCGGGCACTGGAAGGATTGGATTGCGATTCTTCCATCGAGTTCCCCGAGGATCCATCCCGGGCACATACCCTGGCGAGGTTGTCTTTGATCAATGACTTCGTTCCACAGTGCCTTGTCTATTTGGGGGCCATGCCAATGGCACTCCGTCGGCTCCTTCCGGATAGCCTGACGGTCGTTCACTGGTGCGCGGCCGGAGGCATCGATCGTACGCCTCCCCTTGATCTTCCGCATCGGGACATTTGGCTGACACCTCATCGGCGAGCGTTGTTTGATACGGCGTCATGGGGGCATCGCGTGAGTTCATTGGATATGGGAGTTGATATCAGTCGATTTCATCCTCCCGGTGAGATTGCACCGGGTGATACCCGTGTCAGGCGTGACAATCTGGTGCCGATCGTCATGAGTCTTCCTCCCGATCAGCCTGGCTACTATGACGTGGGTCTCACGAGTTATCTCAATCTCTGGCAGACGCTGCATGATGTGCTCCGCGAACGCAGCCATGAGTTTCGTTACGAAATTGCGGATCAATTCCTGAAAGAGGCTGAACGCCGTTGTGGCGTAGAGATCAGTGATCCCGATATTCGTACTGACTTTATTGGTTGGCTTCGGCACGCCCTTGCGCCGGCCGCGATGGGCCGTGCCGTCTTGCGGGCCTTGCAGGCGGCGAATCTGAACGTCGTGGTTCATGGCGATCATTGGGGGCATGGTGATTGTATTCACCCACCGCTGGCGACCGTCGATGCCCAGGTTGATTGTCTGCGATCATCGAGGGTGGTTATCCTTGGTTCATCGCAGGGGCTGGCGATCGAGGCTGTCATGCAGGCTGCCGCGTGCGGCACCGTTCCCTTCTGCTTTGGTGGATTCGATGAGGCGTGTTTTGAGCATCCGATCCTGGAACCGCTTCTTGCCCATGTCCGATTCTATCGAAATGCCGGTGAACTGGTCAGCCAGGTTCGAGACGTGATGGCGTTATCGCCGGAATTGTTCGCGGAGCGAAGCCGGCAAATGGCTGCGGAGTCTCTCCAACACAGCGCGACACGCCGATTGGAGCAGATTCTGCAGTGGGTCGGTCATCACGGAGGGAGTGGGTCATGAGTGCCGATCAGATGACACTCTGGACGATGACGAACGGCACCATCATCAACACGGCGGCCGTGCTTGTTGGTGGTCTGATCGGGCTTGCCATCAGTGGCTCGCTACCGGATCGTTATCGCGCCTACGTGATGAATGTCCTGGGTCTGGTCACGGTGACGCTGGGCATCGATGCGTCTGTGCTTACATTCTCGTCGACTGCGCAGCGTATGGCGCCGCTCGTTGATGATGGCGAGACTTATGGTGCTCGTATGGCGCTGGTGATGATCGGTTCCTTGATCATCGGTGGTGGCATCGGGACGTTCCTGCGAATCCACGATCGCATTGAGGGGACGGGGCAGTGGATCCACAAGTTCGTATCGAGCGGCGATGGGGACCAGGGCCGATTTGCCGAGGGTTTTCTGACCGCCAGTGTCATCTTCTGCGTTGGTCCGTTGGCGTTGCTTGGTTGTATGAAGAACGGCGCCGAGGGGGATCCGACCTATCTCTACATCAAGTCGATTCTCGATGGTTTTTGCGCGATGGCGCTGGCTTCTTCACTCGGGCTGGGTGTTCTGGCGAGCATGGTCACCGTCCTGCTTTTTCAGGGTGGACTCTCGCTGCTTGCGGCCAATCTGCCCGTTGAACCCTTTGCCATGGAGATGATGACGATCGTCGGTGGAATTGTGCTGCTTGCCACGTCGCTGCTGCTGCTGGAGCTCAAGAAGATACCGGTGGCCGATCTTCTTCCAGCCATTTTTCTCCCGCCGCTGATCATCGCCGGTGTGCATGCGGTGCGTCCCGGCCTGTTGCTTCCCGCCTGATCCCCTCAGAAACTGATCCCCCCAGAAAACTGTCGATTTCGACGGCTCTTCGCTTTACACTGGAGGTGCTGGAACGGACACGTTTAGCGGGACAGTGCGTTGGAAAGTCAGGACAAGTCAGAAGCCGTTCATGTGGGGGAAGATTTCGAAGTTCCCCTGACCGAGGAATTTCCCTGCCCCTATCTTCCCGACCGAATGAGTCGCAGTGAGGTCTACTCCGCTGAAGGACTCACGCCGGCGATGTATGAGATGTTGATGGCGCACGGCTTTCGCCGAAGCGGCAGCATCATTTACCGGCCGGTCTGCCGTGGTTGCAACGAGTGCCAGCAGCTTCGTGTGCCGGTCGGTACGTTTCGGTTGTCAAGGTCCATGCGCCGCGTCTGGCGTCGTAATGAAGACGTTGAGGTTCGGGTCGTCGATCCTCAACCAAGTGAGGGCAAGTACGAGCTGTTCCGCCGTTACCTGGTCCACCAACACGACGGCTCCATGACGCGAACGTATCAGGCTTTCGTGGATTTTCTCTATAACAGTCCGATGGAATCCACGGCGTTCGAGTACTCCGTGGGAGGCCAGCTGGTGGCGGTCAGTCTGGCGGACATCTGCGCGGATGGGCTAAGCAGCGTTTATGTTTACTTTGATCCGGATTTTCGCGATCGAAGTCTTGGCGTGTATTCCGCCTTGTGGGAAATCGATTTCTGTCGTCGTGAGAATCTGGCTTACTACTATCTTGGTTTCTACATTGCGGACTGCGCGGCGATGAACTACAAATCCAGATACGCGCCCAATGAAGTTGCGGTTGACGATGGGCGCTGGGTCCGTTTCGAAGAGTGAGTGCAAGCGAATGCCCGATGCCTCTCTGCCGCTTGCTGCCAGGCAGTTCGAACGCATTCTCCTCGTCAAACCCAGTTCGCTGGGAGACGTCTTGCACGGACTACCTGTGCTCCACTTCCTCCGTCGGAGGTTTCCGACTTCCATCATTCACTGGCTTGTTGCCAAGCCTCTGGCACCCTTGATTGCCGATCAACCCGGTATTGATCAGCTTGTGATGTTTGATCGGAAGACGTTGGGACGCGCCGGACGAAGCTGGCAGGCGACGGGTGAGCTGTCGGCATTTATCAAGTCGCTGCGCCGTGCACGCTATGATCTTGTCATCGATCTGCAAGGGCTCTTCCGTTCAGCGTTCTTCACGTGGATCAGCGGGGCGCCGGTGCGCATCGGTTTTCGAGAGGCGCGGGAAGGGGCCCGTTGGTTGTACAGCCATCACATACCGGTGGCAGAGGACAGCCTGCATGCGGTCGATCGCAATTGTGATGTCGCGCGGCTCTTCGAGCCGGCGGCCGCACCCGCACGGTTCGACTACCGCATTGAACCCGAGTCTGAACGCGTCGCACTCGATCTGATCAAGGGCATCGGCCTGAATCAGAATGCGTACATTGCGCTGGTGCCGGGAGCACGATGGGAGACGAAGATGTGGCCGCCGACGAGTTTCGCACAAGTTGCGATCAAGCTGGTGGAGCGGCTGGGGTTGCGTTCGATCCTGCTCGGCGGGCCGGATGATCATGAACGGTGTCAGCACATTGAGCGTGAATCGGATGGGGCTGCCGTCAGCCTGGCCGGACGCACGTCCCTGGCCGGCCTGGCTGCGTTGATTCGGCATGCCTCGTGTGTGGTATGCCATGATTCCGGTGCGATGCACATGGCGGTTGCGATGGAGAAACCCCTGGTTTGCATTGTCGGTCCGACCAATCCGGATCGAACCGGGCCATACCGTCGCCGCGCGGACGTGGTGCAAAAGTCGCTCGATTGCTCGCCCTGTTATCTTCGCAAGCTGTCGCAATGCGGATTCGAACACGCCTGCATGGTGGATCTGGAGGTCGACCGGGTTGTGGAGGCGGCGGTGGAACGCACCGGTTCGTAAGAAGCCAATGTGATGGCTTTGGTCGCGGTCCTCCCGATCATCCCGCAAAGGTAGAAAATCCCTTGATCCGTGCGCAGACATCTGAGGGAAGCGTCGATAAACTCTTCGGTCAGACCACAGCGAGCGTGGTCAGATGGGGCTCCGAAACCGCTGGACCCGGCTTCAGCGAACCAGGTTTCGGTCATCCACGGGCTTTGCGAATCTACCTTGCGCGACTTTCACCGAAGAATTCGTAAGTTTATCATCCACAAGGTCTTACATGCTGATGATTCTCCGCATGTGATCGCCTTGGGGCTTGGTATCGGCATGTTTGTCGCCTTCCTGCCGCTGGTCGGTGTGCAGACCTTTCTGGCGCTCGCTCTTGCGGCGCTGCTTCGGGCGAACAAGGCGGTTTGCGTGCCGGTGGTTTGGATCACGAATCCGGCGACGCTCATTCCCATTTACTATGGATGTCTGGTCCTCGGGCAGGCGGTTCTCCATGGTTCGAGCGCGAGCAGTGGTCAAGATATGACCTCGCTGAGTGCGTTCGCACCGGATGCCAGCGTCTTCGAATTAGCCTATTGGAAACAGCTGATCGAAACGACCATGAGTTTCGCTACGGAGCTCTGGGTTGGTTGCCTGATTGTCTCCACGGTCTTGGGTTGCACCGCTTATTTTCTGGCGCGTTGGGGCGTGACGGCGTATCGCGAACGTCGCCGCCGCTTGCGATTGGAGCGTCAGATGTTTCGGGCACAGCTTCGAAAGCAGGCGGTGTAGCCGCGACCATCGTTCCGGTCGGCCACTCCTATCATCACGTCCTGATTCGATCGATTAGCACCACGGCAATGGTCGTGTAAAGGAAGATGGGTATCCATGCGACGATGGCCGATCCTGCCTCCGGTCTGACACTCTGTCCCACAAAAGAGACCAGAAAACAACTACCGCACGCGAGGATGCACTTTCCCGTATCGGACAGGACGTTGGCGGGCGATCGGTCAAGGAAGAACGGTAATCCCAGGAGGAGCAGGACCATGCTCATGATCGGGGCGGTGACCCGCTGGTGCTTGGCCCGCAGGATCGTGCCCAGATCAGTATCTTGTCGCAATTCCTGCTGACGAAGCTGGGACAGGCTCAAAAACTTGATCCAGCTCTCTGATTGGCGGAGAAGGAGCTGCTCCGGGCTAAGATCGCTCGGGTAGTTCTGCAGCAGTGACGAATTCACGCCGAATCGCGGACCGAAGATGTCGTCCTCGTAGTGAACGCGGGACACTTGTTGGCCGCGGGTGAGGATCCAGCGTCCCGGCTCGCCGGGAATCGGAGGTGGCTCCCAGACGGCGCTATCAGCTTCGACCGTTCTTGCGACACGTCCATATTCGTCACGGACCAGCACCAGGATGCGTTTGAGTTGTTTGGTCCGGGGATGAAACTCACCGGCCGACAGAAGGGCGTTGTCTCGATCTTTGACGAACAGAACCTCGTAGGCCCGCTCGCCGTCGGCGTCGTCGTGGTCTCGTGCCAGAAGGTGAGCGACCGAGGGGATGATGAATTCCGTATCGACCACGAGCAGCATGCTGGTGGAGATCCCGAAAATCACGATGGGACGAGCCACACGCCACAGGCTTACTCCGGATGCCAGGATCGCGGTCATTTCGTTCAGGCGACGCATGCGGGCGAGAACGGCCATGCAGGAGAACAGGGTGATGGCTCCGGACAGCTGAGAAAAGTACAGGAAGAGGTTGGGCCAATAGTAGTCGACCATGTTGAAGACCACGGTCAGTGGCGGACTTCCATCCTCAGTAAACTCGTCCATGTTGACGAACATATCGAGCGTGACGTAGAGGCAGAGCATGACGAACAGTGAAATCAGGTAGTTCGTCAGCAGGGAGCGAAAGATATATCGATCGATCGTGTTCATCATGAGATCGTCTCGCTACCGTCGGACAACTTTTGCCAGGGTCCAGCCGTCGAGAAGACCGACGATGACGATGCCTCCCCATAACACGCCGAACCCGAGCATATACGTTGGTTCGTTCGCCATCATCTGTTTCCCCATGATGATGCAAACGAGAATCAGCATGGAGGGGATAAAGCTGATACCGAACGCAATCATGACGTGGGCGCCGCGGAACACGATACCCAGGGCAGCACCCAACAGCACCAGGACCACCACCGAAATGCCGAACGCACTTCGTTCGTTCAGGGTTGCCATGATGCGGCGAGACGTCATGCCTTTCGCGCCGGCGGCTTCCTCATGGCGGTCACGGATTCGCGGGTTCTCGCTGGCGGCACCGTAGCTGAGCAGTTCATCACCCGTCATATCGAGAATCTTGCTGATGACGACGGGGTCGGCCGCCACAGGTCCGAACGACTCTTTCACCCGTTCCGTGGCTTGCTGATCGACGGTCAGCCTCACGTCGTAGACTTCGATTTCCACGCCGGTGTTGGCGGCGTCGGTCCCTTTGGTTGTTGCGATCGCACCGCGTGCGGCCTCGCCGGAGACGACATCCGTCCCGCGCTGTTCCGTCACGGTGACGTCGTAAAACTCGATACCGCCCCCGCGTGGCAACAGTGCTGCCTGTTTGGCGTTCAAGGTAACGGTTGAGTATTGATCGGTCGCGATGATCTCGCCGTCGGCGTCCCAATCGGCCCAGTAATGGTCGTAGATCAACTCCTGGCCGACGGCCAGTCGCAGGCGATCCATCTGGTCCTGCACCTCGCGCCATTCTTCCGGTCGCTGGTAAAAGTAAAGGAGTTCCGTGAGTGTCAGGAACTTCAGTTCGAGTGAGATCTGCTGCGGCAATTCGTCCTTGCTGACTTCCAGCAGCTGCTCTTCGTAGAACTGCTTTTCCTTACGATCGAAGACGCTGAGGCCGATCATGCTGCCGCGAAGACTGAGACCACTTCCCGGACCGGGGTTCTCGGAACGTTCGAACACGAGCCGCACCTCGTTCGCGGTACCGTAGCGCGCCCACTCACCGTCATTGACTTCGACAAAGGCGACGCCGCGGAGGACGATTTCGTCGTCACCCGTATCTTCGACGGCCAGGTCTTCAGCATAAATGCGGTACCGTCCGCCCAGCGTGATGCCCTGCGGTCGATTGAGACGCTGCTTGACCAATCCGACGATGTCATCGGCGAGAAAGTTCTCAATATTTCTGACCATGCCGGGAATCACGAAGTTGCTCAGCGCAAACGTGATGACGGCAGATACGAGGCTGAGCACGACCGCCGGAACGAAGAGGACAAAGAGATTGATGCCGCTGCTGCGACAGGCGACGAATTCGTTGTCGGCGCTCAGTCGCCCGTAGATGGACGCCGCGCTGAAGAGTGCGGCCATGGGCAGTGTCAGCGCCGTGGCGATCGGCATCATCAGGAGCAGCAGCTTCAGCATCTGGCCTGGCGTGACTTCGCCAAGATCGACCATTTGCAGTACGCCGCCACCGAGTCCGAGGACACCGGTCAGACTGACTGCGGTGAGCGCGAAGCTCTTACCCATCTCGCGAAAGATGTACTTCTGCAATGTCCAGGGAAATGCCAATACACGTGATCCTGGTGTCGTTCTTCGATTCCGGGGCGCCATCCCGGGTTGTGACGACCGTCACGTATGGTATGACGCTGCTGCCACATTTCAACTTGGGAAGCTGTCGATCAGTGTAATTTCGGGGCAATCCCCATCGTGCGATGCAAGCTCGCTGACCGATAGAGACCATACGGGATAGTACGGAAAAATCCTGCTCTTGAGGCGATTGGCCGGGTTTGGTGTTTTCCGTCTGATGCGATGTCTGCCTGTAGGCTGCGATAGGGGGAGACCGGATTGTCAGCGGCAACGAAGATTGTCAGCCTGGAAGAACTTCGACCGCGCCTGGATGAAGCGCGGTCCCAGGGAAAAACCGTGGTGCAATGTCACGGGTGTTTTGACAACGTTCACTCCGGCCACATTCGTTATCTTCAATTTGCCCGGCAGCAGGGCGATGTGCTGGTGGTTTCGATCACTGGTGATTCGTCGGACTCCGATACGGAACGAACTCCGTACGTGCCCCAGGATGTGCGCGCCGAAAACCTCGCCCAACTCGTGAGCGTTGATTGGGTATGCGTCACGCCCGAGGTCGGCGCGTCGGATATTCTCCAGGGCGTCCGTCCCGACGTCTATGTCAAAGGACGAGAGTTCGAGCGATCCACTGATCCGGTCTTCCTCGCGGAAAAACGAGCGGTCGAAGATTTTGGCGGTCGGATCATCTTCTCCAGCGGTGAGACCGTTTTCAGTGCCAGTCAGTGGCATGAGCCGGCGAACGACGGCACAGAGGACGGCAACACCCGCTTGCGATTCTACTGTGGTCGTCATGGGATTTCCGGGCCGTCCCTGACCGACCGCATAAAGAAATTCAAGGACCAGCGTGTGCTTGTGATCGGTGACATTGTCATTGATGACTATGTGCTGTGTGACGCGCTTGGTGTGGCGAGCGAGTCACCGGTGCTGAGCCTGTGTGAAAGGGACACGCGCCGCTTCCTTGGTGGCGCCGCCATCGTGGCTCGTCACATCGCCGCGCTGGGCGGAAAGCCCTTTCTCGTGAGCGTTGCCTCTGACGACGATGACGGACGCTACGCTCAGGATCTGCTGAAACTGGAGGGTGTTGAAACGCATCTTCTGCCCGCCCGTCCCAATATGGTACGGAAGACCCGCTATCTAGTTGATGACGCGAAGGTCCTGAAAGTTGATCATGCCGAAGCCTGTCCGCTCGATTCGCTAGCCGAACGAAACGCGTCAAAAGTGCTCGAATCGCAGTCCCGCGTGGCGGACGCGGTTGTCTTCTGCGATTTTGGATTCGGTATGATTACCGGATCGTTGTTGAGTCGTGTTCTTCCTATGCTACGGCAAAATGTACGGGTTATGACGGCCGATGTCAGTGGGGGACGCGGTAACCTCGCGCACTTCAGGCATGCCGACCTTATCTGTCCCACGGAGCGCGAAGTTCGCGCCATGCTCAACGACTACGACTCCGGTCTTTCCGCGGTTGCCTGGCAGCTTCTGGCACGAACGGATGCCCGCCACTTGTTCGTGACCATGGAGAAGCGTGGCCTCGTTCTGTTTCAGCGACCCGGAAAAGAACGCGGGACGCCGGAATGGGCAGGGCGACTTCGAAGTGACCAACTGCCGTCGTTTGCGGATCGTGTCGTTGACCGCCTGGGGTGCGGTGATGCCCTTCTCTCGGCGGCAACCCTGGCACTGGCCGCCGGCGCCACACTTGAAGAGACGGCCTATCTTGGCAATGCCGCAGCGGCCATCGAAATTGCCCTGATGGGCAATCATCCGATCGCTTGTCCGCAGCTATTGGATTGGATGGCACGACGAAGCGAGCTGGCGCAACCCGAACGGAGCGGTTCGCTGTCGCGCTCCGTTTTGCAAGGCGCCAAGCAGGTAACGCAATCCTTGCCCGCCGCGGCGGAGAAGCCGTACGGTGGTGAATCAGACATTCCGGGGGAGCAGAGCATTGTTTGACGCTGCCAAAGGTCGGGCGATTATCGAACATATCAACAGCATTCCGGTGGTGGAAACGCTGGGCATGCGGATTGAGACTTTTGAAGAAGGATTCTGTCGGGCTATTGTGCCGCGTCGGCATGATCTGGACGGCGTCTACCGATCCTATCACGGGGGAATGCTGACGCTTGCGGCCGACAGTGTCGCATGCTTCGCGATCCTCACGATGACGCCGATCGACGAAGTGTTGACGACCACGGATATCCATATCCGTTTTCTGGCACCATGCCTCTCCGATGCGATCGTTGAGGCGCGAGTGGTGAAGCTCGGTCGAACACTCTGCCCCGTTCACGTCGATCTCTATGACGAGGAAGGGCGGCATGTGGCGGGCTCGCAGGTGACCTACATGCGCCTTCCCAAACGCCCTTCGCACGCGGATTAATTGCGGAGAGCGGCGTCAAAACGACCGGCCGGCGCAGCACAATGCGACAGAGGATCGTTGACCGGTGCGCCGATTACAGGGACCATTGTCCGGACAGTTGCTCGCCTCAACAATAGCTGGTTGGCTGCGGCTGGATGTCGGTAGGGAGAGTGTTGGCGCGTTGTTCCCTGCGGTTTCGTCACCAGGTACGAGCCACGTACAAACTGAACCCATTCCTGATTCGCGGAGTCATCACATGATGTTCTTGACCAAATCCGATCGGACGATTCTGGCAGCTGCCATCGCGGCGTCATGTTCCGTCCTCGTGTCCGTTGCCACGACCGTCGCTTGTGGTGGTTTCTTCTGTCAGCAGGTACCCATCGACCAGGCCGGCGAGCAGATCATCTTCAAGAAGGTTGGCAACCAGGTGACGGCGGTCGTGCTGATCCAATATGAAGGCGAGGCGGAGGATTTCTCCTGGGTCGTTCCTGTTCCAGGGATTCCGGAGCTCTCCACAGGTAGCGAGTTGGTCTTCCAACCTCTCGAGCAGTCCACGCGTCCACAGTTCAATCTGATTCAGGAAGGCTCCGAATGCGAATCGCGGACGTTTGATTTCGCGCTCGGCGGTTCCGCGTCTGAGTCGGCTGACGACGGTGACGCCGCTGTTTCGGAAGATGGGGTGACGATTGTTCAACAGCAGGCGGTTGGTCCGTTTGATACGGTGGTGGTCACCAGTGATGATCCTGTTGCACTCGCCAATTGGCTGACCGAAAACAACTACGACCTGACCGATCGCGGTGACGAACTCATCGCGCCCTACGTTGAAGAGGGCATGAACTTCGTCGCACTGCGTCTGCGTCAGGATCAGAGCGTCGGTGATCTGCAGCCGTTGGTCATGCGCTACGAGAGTGAAGAGATCATGGTTCCGATTCGACTGACTGCTGTCGCTGCCATGCCGGACATGGGCATTGTGGTCTGGTTGCTCGGAGAGGCTCGCGGCGTGCCGCTCAACTACCTTCACGTGGTTCCGAACTACACACGTCTCGACTGGTACACGGGCAATGCGTACGCGAGCTACCAGAGTCTGATCACGTCGGCCATGGACGAAGCCGGTGGTCAGGGATTTGCAACGGATTTCGCCGGTGACGCTTTTGATGCGTCGGTCAGTCTGCCGATGGCATCAAACCTTGAGGAGGCGTTTGGCACATTCACGGCGATCGAAGATGACGCATCATTTCTTTCGCGTACGCTCAATGAGTTTCCGTTCCAGTTCTTCAACGTGTCGAGCACCGTCCTGCAGGACAAGATTCTCGAAGTGCTGCGACGTGAGTTGCCGGTCAACAGCGAGGAAGGTGAATTTGCCTACAGTGACAATGACCTGTTGACGGCCTTCTTCACACCGGAAGAGCTTGCGACGGCTCGCGCAGCCCTGACAACTGCTGTTGAAGACTCCATCATCGAACCGTTGGAAGAAACCGTTGCCCTGTTTGAGCAGGGCCAATACATCACGCGATTCTACACCACGTTGTCACCGGAAGAGATGACGGTTGATCCCACCTTTGCTTTCAACCCTGATCTTGGCGATCAGGCGCAGATGCGCAGTGCCACGATGAATGTGGAATGCACCAGTGGTGGAACGCGCTGGTCGCTTACCCTGGGTGAAGGTACCGATCGTGATGGAGAGACGGTGATTGAGGGAACCGGTACGCCGCCGGGGTTCTTCACGGCCGTACCGGCGATTGACCAAGACGCGCTTTTCCGCAGTGAAGAGGTGACGACGAGCGGCCCACCGACCGTCGTCGAACAGAAGCAATTCACGACAGCGCAGAT
>JBMYUM010000015.1:0-21929 GCA_049605375.1 Phycisphaerae bacterium
GGATTGCCTGCCGCGATTTCACCCTCGAAAAGACACAGGCTGCTGTCGACTGCACGAAGATCTACGCCGACATTCTCTGGCCTGCCATGGAGCGAATCGACCAACTTTATCGCGCTGATCGCATCAACGCCGCCGCTGAACATATGGCTGTGCGTATCTGTCGTTCTATTGCGGACCAGCTTCAACTGAGCCTTAAGCGTTCTGACACGAACGGCAAGCGACTTCTGATCACCTGTGCCGACGGAGAGCCGGAAGAGCTTGGTGCCCAGATGACCGCTGACTTGTTTGAGGCTCGCGGCTGGGATGTCTATTTCCTGGGTGGTGGTGTTCCGAACGATGAAATTCTCAGCCTGGCCGGTCAATTGCGTCCGGACATGTTACTGATTTTCGGAACGCAGCCGACGGGCGTACCGGGCGTACGTCAGTTGATTGATCTCATTCGCGAAATTGGTGCCAATCCGACCATGAACATCATGGTATCAGGTGGCGTCTTTGGTCGTGCCGATGGTCTCTGGAAAGAGGTCAGCGCAGATTTATTTGCCAAGACTGCGATGGATGCCATTCCGCTGGCTGAGACCGCAGAACCCCGTAAGCCGACGGTTCGTCCTCTGGGCGCACCGAAGAAACGCCGTCGCCGTCGTCGCTCACCACTTCTTGAAGAGTCGGCTGCGACCGCTACGACATAGTCGACGCAAGTCTACAAAAAAAGCGGGGCGTCGTTGACACCCCGCTTGGCTGTTTCATTGGCCCGCTTCCTACTCCCACGTCAGGGCGGTTATCGCTTCGAGTTCACGAACGAGGATTCCCTGTTTGTCGATCGCGATATGTCCCCATGTCGGCTGATCGGCAATCTTGATTTTATCAAGCAGATTGAATTTTTCCGGATCATGCTTGATGAGCAGAAGTTCACCTTCATCGGAAAGTGCCAGCATCTTGTCGCGATTGGCGATCATGCTCCAGTATTTTCCGAACGAATCCGATCGCCAGAGCTCGTCACCCGTCTCGCAATCAAGGCAGGAAAGGCGGCCGTTTCCGAGGTGAAGGTAGCCGTGCTTGCCAATCATGATCGGTGACGACATGTAACCCTTGCCCTTGTTCTGCCATTTCTCCTTCACGGACCAATCGTTGCCATCGCGGCTGACTTGATAGAAGTAGGTGGCATTGCGATGAGTGCTCGTCAGAATGCCGTCCTTGTACACCGTCGGTGTAAGGATGTTCATGCCGCGGAACGCAGGGACGTCCACACTCCAGAGTGATTCGCCCGAGGCCATGTCGATACCGTGAAGTGTCTGACGTGTCTGGACCAGCAACTGCTCCTGCCCATGAAGAGTGGCAATCACCGGAGATGAGAAGGCGCTGGACTGCATACCCCCGCTGGAAGCAAGAGATCGCCACAGCACTTCTCCATCTGTCTTATTGATCTTGACCAGTGAGTCTGCGACCTGCACGTAAACCGCATCGTCTGTCACCAATGGTGAACAAACGAAACCGAAGGGCGGATTCTGCGTTTTGTACTTGGCAGGAAAATCGATGCTCCATTTTTGCTTGCCGGAATTTGCATCGATGGCGACCAGCATGTCCAGCATACCGGCGACGAAGAGCGTTTCGCCGTCGAATGCAGGTGTTGCACGGATCCAGTCACCATTGGCTTTCGCAAAGAACGGTACGCTCATGGCGCCGTCCCACTTGTGCTGCCATTTTTCTTTGCCGGTTGCGCGATCGAATGCCCGAACGACTTCCTCTTTGCGGTCTTTCGTTTCGGTGACAAACACCATGCCGTTTCCGATGATCGGTCCGGAGTAGCTGGGGCCAAGTTCGACGCGCCACGCCTCCTTGACGTTTTTCAGATTGCCCGGCCATTCGCCATGTCCGTGGACTTGGCCGTCGCGAGCGGGGCCGCGCCATTGTGGCCATCCCTTGGTGTTGGATGCCACGGTTTCCGCGTGGAGAGTGCTGACGCTGCACATCAGGCATAGGACTGTGACGCAGGTGCGATGCTTATGTTTCATGATCGACGTTCCTTCTCTTGATTAGAATTCAACCGTGATTTGATGGCGCTACTCAGCCAGCGGCTCTTCGAATTGTTCGACGATTTCGAGTCGATCAGGGTCGTAGCCGGCGTCAGGAAGCGAAGCGACGATTTCATCGAAGAGAGCCTCGTCCATCTGGGGTTCTCGATTCAGGATCCAGAGCAGATTGCGCGACGGCTCGCCAACCACGGCGTAGGAATAGTCGTCAGCGAGACGGATGATCCAGTAATCGCCTTCAAACGGCCAGAAGAAGCTGACCTTCAGTTTGGCATTGTTCTCACTGACCGAACGTGCCGACCCCTCAATCCGCTGCGGCTCGGCATCAAGTGAACCGGCACGACACGTGTTCAGTACGCCGACACGTCCATCTTCTCGGATGGTGTAGTCGGCCGTCACGCCGGTGCAATTCTGCTCGAACTGGTTGGGGTATCGTGCGATTTCATACCACTTGCCGGCGTACCTGTTCAGGTCGACGTCTTCCACCACTTCGAGGGGAATGGTCGTGCCTGCGCAGCCGACGAGCATTGATGCCGAGAGTAAACCGAGACACGCGATTGTTCGATACGTTTTTATTTGAGTCATGGCGCTTTGCTCTTTTTCTCTATGAAGAATGAGTCATGGCCTGGCGACACACATCGCACCAAGCCGAAAAAAATCCAAAAAAATAGGGTCCGCGGAAGCGGACCCCGGAAGGTGAAGGAAAGAAGCAATTTGTCCCTTGCCGCCACTCACGCTGCTCGGTTGTGCATACCGAACAGGAGTGTCGCAATGGTAGGATCGTCGTTAGCCAGAGCATCACGCAGCTTATGGACGGCGGCACACTGGATTTGTCGTACCCGTTCCTTCGACAGGTTGACCGTTGTGCCGACAGCTGCCAGCGTCGTCCCACTTAACTTGTCCGTGGACAACAGACGCCGGGAAATCACCCAATGCTCAATGGGCGTAAGTTTTGCCGTGTTATGCTTGAAGATGACCTTCAGCCTTTCGATCAGGGCATCGAACATCGTGTCGGATTTCGATCGAGGTGCTTCTTCCTTCACGATTTCATCCTGATCGGTCAGATCATTCAGCACTTCGAGGTATCGACCTCGCTTCGCGGCGAGCGAGTGCAACGCGCGAGCGATGGAGGTACATGCATAGGTCGAAAACTGGATGCCACGCCATGGATCATAGCTTGTGACGCTGCGGAACAGCGAGAGCAGACCGTCGCTGATCAGATCATCGTAGTCGATGCCGGTGATACTGGAGCGACGAATCATCTCGTGGACCAGACCCTTGTTGCCTTCGACCAGCAGATCGCGAATTCGGAAGTAGAGCGTCTCAAGATGCTCTTTCCGACCGACACCCTGCTTCAGGCGGGGGATTCCGCCGAGGTCATACGCCTTGGCACAGGCGTGAAGCGCCTGAAATAACGTCCCCTGGTCGGGAAGCCGCTTGCCCGCTGCCGGCGGGTTCGCGACGCGTTCAACGGCTTCAAGGATCAGCTCTTTGCAGCCGGATTTCTTTTTCAGCGAAGCATGGTCAATGAAGGTTACCTTCGTTCCAGCAATCGTGATTGTCTTTCGCTTCGCATCGGCCATATCAGCACCAATCTTCCTCGATGGCTTGTAAACCGTGTGTAAGGGAGGGGACTGACCCGGTCCCATCGCACTAACCGGGCCAGCCCGTTCACCCGGATGCCGTGAAACACGGCACCCCACTCGTGACGCATGGAGGTGCGTCCCGTAGAGACTTAACTCGTGCGACTGCACGATAATTTCTTGCGGTCGTTTTTTCTCGGTCGCCCGCGAACCAGAAAACGTTCAAATCGTTCAATAGGATTATCGTATATTTTTCCCGTCCGTCAAGAGATTAAAACGGTCAAAACGTTCAAATTTGTCAGATCTGGAAGTATCTACGCCGAAAACGGCACACGGGTTCGATATCCACCCGAAATCGGCCTTTTTCAGCCTTGTTCGGCGATTTTATCGGGACCACGGCCAGCGAGAAGGATGACCGATGCGGATTTGGGATCGAAAGGCTTGAAAGAATCGAAGCGAACGGAGTAGCCCAGCTCTTCCGCTGCAGCGCGGAAAAGGGGCCCATTGAGCCAATTCACGGTACTACCGTCGTATTTCGCCGGTCCCATATGCCGGGTCCGGTACTCATCAAGACGACGGGCGAATATGTCCACAACTTCCAGGACGCCGAAGCGATGAAGCAGGGGAAGCAGACGGCAAAAACCTCCAAGAGCTTCAACGTTCGCGTGAACTTCCACGTCTCTCGTGGTGCCGTATTCGTTCAAAACGTTCATCGCGAGTGCCAAGAGCTTGGCATCCATGGTTGGGTGTGCTTCAACGTTTGAGGACGCTGCGACTCGTGCTGCTTCACTTGTAGCTGACGATGCGGACGATGGTCGTTGTTGCACCCGAACATAACGCTCTTCAAACGTCATCGCCTGGAACAACGAGATCCAGAGGTGGACATAATCAAGGCGAGGTCGACCTTGAACGGAGAGAAGGTCATGCAGGGAATCCAACCATGACGCGGCGTTGATCCTGCCTTCTCCCAGAGACGCCAGCGACGTTTGTAGCGACTGGACATCGGCAGGAGAAAGAGAATGTGCCTGTGCAATATCAGCAAGCGAAGAACGCTCGATTCCCAGTCGCGATTCCAGTTGGTACACGTTTCCATCAACGATCGCGAGCTTGGAGGCTGGAAGATTGTCATAAACATTGCACAGGTGCGCGTGCATGATGCGGCCCTGGTACGGCGAAAGTGCGTTCGAAGGATCGCCCGCATCAATCTGTATGGTCTCAACGAGCGGGTGGTGTTCGCGTAGTTGAGATGCGCCGATTTCGAGCAGCTCAGCAGAGAAATCAGCCAGCAGGTATGTCGTGTTGTTCACATAGTCGACGTGGTTGACGTCGCAGATGCGTTTGAATTCTTCCAGAAACGTAATGGCACGACCAACCGATGCCACGCCGATTTCAAGAATGCATAGTGACTCGTGGCCGACGCCATGCTGGTGGACGCGGTCAAAATAGGCTCGTGCGGTCGAACGTACGTAGGCGAGATTGTGGTCGGTCGAACCGCCGATGGATGCGTCATAGCTGATACCGGTTGCTTCTTCAAAATCACGCAAGCGTTCCCAGAACACGCTGTTGAGTTTCCAGGCGACGCTCTGTGATTCGGGAGCAAAGGGTTCGAGCGGCATCCAATCGTCTGCACCGGCGGCGCCATGAGGGGTCGTCTCGCCCCTCGCAGAAGTGCTGGCTGCGCCCGGCCATGATGCCAGGGCGTGACGCACGTGCTGGCGGAATGCTTCGTCACCTTTGAATTGCTTGATGTCGACGACCAGCTCTGCCTGTGGATAGGCATTTTCGTCATTCTCAACCACGCGGAGCGCAACCGGTTTTCGAAAGTGATGCTTGTAGGGAACCCGGTCGAACTTGACGCTCAGCTTGCCCGCCTTGCCACCGACTTTGCGTGAAACGCCCGCGATATTCAATTCATCTTTCAGCACCGGTAAGGCGCGAAGGAAAGACTCGATACTGTGCGGCAACAGCATCGCGTCCGTATATTTGACCATCACACCAAGGGCACCGATGTGCCGAATGATCGTGTTCGCCATCTCATGTCGCATCGCCCGACGCAGTTGCGCTTTCTCCGGCAAAGCACGTAAAAGAGCGACACTTCGAGCCAGCGGACTGAGTGTTCCTTCGCCACCGCGGTCCGTGATCTTCTCCCTGACCTTGGGGATCGCTTCGGCAAGCAGGAATTGTTCCCGTATCGAGAGCTCGGCAATCGTTCCTTCCGCAGGAATACCCAGCTCGGCCAACCGGGCTTCAATCAGGTAGAGTGCTGCGGGTGTTCCGACAAACGCCAGCGCTTTGACCAGCAACTCCTCATCGTTGATCGCTCGATCCGACTTGATCAGGGTGAGGATCTGATGCCGCCGCGATTTGATCAGAGTGATCAAGTCCGGTGATTCGGACGCCTGGCTCGACTGGGTATTCGCTGGATGCCGGTCATTCCACTTGCCTTTCAGCCATGCCGCCGGCGCGCGGTAGGCGAGTGTCCAGTCGGGCGGGTCTTTCTGCCCTTGCAGCACGGGGAGGAAAGCGCTGTATTTCTTCCCCTGGTAGAATGCTTCGCTTGGTGACGGTCGTGACGAGAGCCGTACATCCTGTGGAATTGAGAGTCGGTCCCGCTCTTCGTTAATCTTGGCCCATGTGCATTCTCGCGAGCTGTCTTCGCAAAGGACCTTGTCACCGTCTCGTCGAGGGGCGCCGCATGGTCCGTGTGTCATTTGCTTGGCACATCCTCGTGGGCAAACGAGGGCGTCCACGCTCAGGTCGCATCGATCACACTGTTGGCAATCAAAGATCGGCAGCTTGGGCAGCTCCAGGACTTTCAGGAGCGACTCTGTTGCTGGAATACGCGCCGCCGCGCGCAATGCGGTTTGCAACGGGTGCGTTTCGTGATTGGCGACTTCCCGTTTCAGCCGTGCCAAGGCCGACTGAATGCCCGGCAGCGCGGCGAGGGCATGTTGGCGACCGGGCCCCGTCAACTTGGTCAACTTGGTCAGGCTGTTTCCGGCATCCGGGACGAGCGGTGTTTCGCGCAGCAACTCAAGGTGTGGCTTGTATGACTTGATGCAACCGAGATAGAACCCGCTGACGCCATGAATTGCGCGGAGTCGATGCAGAAGCGTGCGTGTGAGCCGATTGCCTTCTTTGGCGAGCCGGTCAAGACGCCATGCGTCGTTGTGGTTGCCGGTCTGTGCTGCCGTTGCGATGCGATCTTCCGCAGTTGAGAAGGTCTGTACCAGTTCGTCCGGTACGGAGATTCCGGGAACCTGTTGAATCATGGACAACTGGCGACTGGATGTCATCGGGATGACTTCCGCCATCACATGAACCATGTCGATCACGCCCAGATGATGAAGCTGTTCCATCCACCGCGCGAATGCATCCACGTCGTAGATGGCTTGGGTGATGACAATGCGCGCTCCTGCCAGCGCTTTGTGCAGGGTGCGCATGCCGCCGGGGTCTGCAACTTCGTTGGGGTGACCGGCCGCTGCAATCAGGAAGTCATCAGGCAGTGCGCCCTCAATCATCATCCCACGAGCCAGTTCACACATGCCGATGGCATCAAGCGGGAACTTCGCTTCGATGGTCGAATCAACCGGAAGGTCACCGGTCAGCAGGAGCGCGTTCTTCAAACCGAGCTGTGAAAAGTGCAGTAAGCGGCTGCGAATCTGTGTGGCCGTTCGGTTTCTCGCGACCATGTTGACGAGCAGGTTTCGTGGGTCGACACCAAGGCCCAGCAGGAGTTCAGCGGCAATGGCGTTGTCGAGTGTCGGTCGCCCTCGCGCCTGATCGTCCAACGCGACGATGTCGACACGGCCGGCGCTCAGCAGATCGGCGTACACGAGCAACTTTGATGCGAGCCCATGTGATTCGGTAGAGAGGTCATCCGCGTCCAGGTCGATCTGTCGCAGGTACTGTCCGAGGAAAGCCAGGTTGGGCAGCGCCGTAGCGTCTCGAAGGTATCGCTGACGCAGGTGAGCGTATCCCAGGCGGTCAGCCTCCGTCAGGTGCAGTTCCAGGATGGTGGGCATTTTCCCGATGTGGATTAGATCACGCAGCGGATTTCCCGGTGCCGACGGCATGGCACTTTTCTTCCCACCTGTTGCAGATGGCGATCCGGTTGTTGCGTGTCCCGAGTTCATGACGACAAATGGCCCCCATCAAGTTGTGTGGTTCTCCAGTTGCTCCCGGAAAAGGCGGATATGATTCGGCGTTGTTCCGCAACAGCCACCGATAATCGTCGCGCCTGCACGAAGAAGCGCGGGGACGGCCGCAGCCATCTTCTCCGGTGTTTCGTCGTAGATGATCGTTCCCCGATCCAGCCGCGGCTGGCCTGCATTGGGCTGAACCATGATCGGCAGCTTGCTTTCCGCGCGGTACTCCTGAACCAGTTGCACATAGTCGTCGACGGTAAGACCGGTGCCGCAGTTGCACCCCAGAATGTCAACGTCGAGCTGTGTCAGAAACCGGATCACATCCTGGACGCTGGAACCGGTCATGGTGCGGAAGCCGCCGTCGGCGACACGATCAAACGTGAGTGATGCGACAATGGGTACATGAAGCCGGGCCGTACGAACCGCCGCACAAACCACCTCGATCTCTTCGAGCGCCGTCATGGTTTCAATCACGATGCCGTCGACACCGCCATCCAGCAAACCGGTGACCTGAACATGAAACGCCTGTTCAAGTTCTGTGGCGTTCATGGTTCCCAGTGGTTCCAGAAAACCGCCGAATGGACCGACATCACCAAGAACGTAACCGGCTGGGCCCATCGCATCGCGTGCGAGTCGCGCCGCCGCAAGGTTGATCGCGTATGATTTGTCACTGAGCCCGTGACGCGACAAAGCGGGGGGCGACGCCTGGAACGTGTTCGTGAGCAGAATATCGGCGGATGCCTCAACGTATGCGCGGTGGACCGCAGATACTTTTTCCGGATGGGACAGGCAGAATTCGTCACCGATACCACCGACGGCCACGCCCTGTTCGGCGAGTTCGGTACCCATGGCACCGTCTGCGAGAAGCGTCTTCTCCTTTATGGCCGATAGTAACGGTTTTCGACTCATCGATGCCTCTTTCGCTGCTCGCAACACCGGCTGAATGCACGTCGGGATTTGGCTGACATGTCGTCGCGGATGCCGCGTCGAAGGCCCGTGGATAGGACGCCGCATACCGTCAGAATGCCTCCGATCAGTATACCGTGGCGGAAGGTCGATTTCCTGCAGGTTTTCCGACCGCGACAGGGGCGATAGTATGCAGCTTGCAGGGCACGATTGACGTTTGATCGTCGTCGCTGCACCGGGCGCAGAGCCCCCGCATGGTTGGCATGAACGAAACGGCCCCCATTATCGGGTGCAAGGCGCTTGCAGGTTCAAAGCGTAGTCCTTGCGGAAACGCGCGGTTCCTGCGGAAGGCATGTAACGAATATAGAAAGGACTAGGCCAGGATGGACATCAAGGCGACCATTAAGACTTCTCGTGGTGAGATACAACTCGATTTGTTCCCGGACCAGGTACCGGTAACCGTGCTCAACTTCACCAACCTTGCCAAGCGTGGATACTACGACAAGGTCGTGTTCCACCGTGTCATCTCAGACTTCATGATTCAGGGCGGTGACCCGACCGGTACGGGCATGGGAGGGCCTGGTTATCAATTCGGCGATGAGTTCGCTCCCGAACTTCGTCATGATACTGCGGGCATCCTGTCCATGGCGAACGCCGGACCGAATACCAACGGCAGCCAGTTCTTCATCACACACGGACCAACTCCTCACCTCGACGGCAAGCACTCCGTCTTTGGAAAAGTGACCAGCGGTCAGGATGTCGTGGACTCGGTTCAGCAGGGTGATGTCATTGAGAGCATCGAACTGAGCGGAGCCGTGGATGAGCTCTTTGCAGAGCACCAGGGACAGCTCGAAAGCTGGAACGCCGTGCTCGACGCCCAATAATGACAACGAACAACTCCTGGTGAACACCAGCCATTGTGCATGCGAGCACCCCGGTCGGGTATGAATTGCGATGGATCGCTTGGCGACCGACCAATCCATATTCTAGACTCAGAGGAACCTCGACGATCCGGGTCTTTCCAGCGCTTTCACCGAAAAGTGTCAGAGAGCCCGGAGCACGTCGAACTCATGTCAACCAGGGGAAGAAGCACGTATGATATCATCACGGTTGCGCGTACTGCTTGCAGATGCTGACATGCGGATGCGGCAGGAAGTCGTTACTTGCCTCGAACAACTCGGACACGCGGTTATGCAAGCGCATTGCGGTGCCGATGCCCTGATGCAATGTGATCTCGATCCGCCCAATCTGCTGGTCATGGACGTCGAACTCGGCGACATGGAAGGATACGAGGTGTGCAGTCAGCTGCGACGCCATATGGCCTTTGCAGATCTGCCGATCATCATGACGGCCCAGCCGCATGATGACATGACCACCCAGTACCTTTCGCAGATGGTTGAATTTGCGGGTGGTGATTATTTCCTGTCGAAGCCTTATGACACCGAAGTGCTGCGGCGACTGATCGATACGTTGTCGCCGCAGAACGGTCGACGAACCGGACACGCGCGCCCGTCGTTTCCGACGCGCGTGGTCTGGCCGACATCAAGGGTGGCCGCCGCGGATATGCCGCTGATCTGACGAGGGCTATTCGACCGTTACGCTCTTGGCCAGATTTCGCGGCTTATCAACGTTGCATCCGCGCAGGACGGCGACGTGATAGGCAATAAGCTGAAGCGGAATGGCGGTCAGAAGCGGCTGCAACGGTTCGATTGTGTCAGGCACGTAGATCACGTGATCGGCCATGTTGGCGATCTCGGTGTCGCCTTCCGTGGCAATCGCAATCACGCTGGCACCGCGGCTGCGCACTTCCTGGATATTGCTGATCGCTTTGTCGTATTGCGGGCCACTCGGTGCAATGAACACGACAGGTGTACCTTCGGAAATCAACGCCAGTGGTCCGTGCTTCATTTCGGCCGCCGGCATGCCCTCGGCATGGATATAGCTGATTTCTTTCAGCTTGAGTGCACCCTCCATCGCGACAGGGTAATTGTAACCACGTCCCAGGTAGAGCCAGTTGTCGCGTTGATGGTACTCGCGGGCAATGTCCTCAGCTGCTTTCGCGTTCTTGAGCAACTTCCGCATCTGGTCGGGAATGATCTCCAGGGCCTGGATGAACTGCATTGCACCCGACGGTGACAGGTGCTTGCGTCGGCCGAGGTAGCAGCCAATCAACGCGAGAACCGCCACTTGCCCTGTGAAGGCCTTGGTGCTGGCAACCCCGATTTCAGGACCCACGTGCAGATAGACGCCGGCGTCGGTGTCTCGTGCAATGGCGGAACCGACCACGTTGACCACACCGAGCGTGGTCGCGCCGCGTTGCTTGGCTTCCTGAAGGGCGGCCAGCGTATCGGCGGTCTCGCCACTTTGGGAAACAGCAATCACAATCGTCCCGTCGTCAATGACGGGGCTGCGGTAACGAAACTCGCTGGCGTAGTCCACTTCGACCGGCGTACGGATCAATTCTTCAAAGATATACTCGCCGACGAGGGCGGCATGCCAGGCGGTACCGCACCCGGTCATGATAAAACGCTTGGCACGCGTCAGTTCACGCGTGCAGTCGACCAGTCCACCAAGATGAATGGCGCCTTCGTTGACATCGATACGTCCACGCAGGCAGGTTTCCAACGCTTCGGGCTGCTCGAAAATCTCTTTCTGCATGAAATGGTCGTAGCCGTCGAGCTCAATTTCATCGAGGCTCCATTCCACTTCTTCCACGTCTTTGTTGACGGGAACGTCGTCCATCGTGGTCAGGCGAAGAGAGTCGGCGGTGATGCGCGCCATTTCGCCGTCACCCATGTAGATGACTTGGCTCGTGTGCGCGAGGATCGCAGCGGCATCTGAGGCAAGTACGTGCTCACCCTGACCAACGCCAATAATCAAAGGACTGCCGCGACGGGCCGCAACGATGAGGCCGGGCTCGTCCGCACTGATCACCGCGATGCCATAAGTACCGGAGACTTCACGCAGTGAGCGGCGAACAGCGGCACCCAGATCACCTTCATAGAAGTGACCGATCAATTGTGCCAGAACTTCGGTGTCCGTCTCAGTTGCGAAGGTGACACCTTGCTTTTCCAGGTACTTTCGGAGCACCCGGTAATTCTCAACGATGCCGTTGTGGATGACGGCGATTTTCCCGCTGTTGCTTGTATGGGGATGCGCGTTGAGGTCGGTCGGGGCGCCGTGAGTTGCCCATCGCGTATGACCGATGCCGTGCGACTGCTTCGCGTTGTCATCGAGACACTGCTCCAGCACGAAGATACGACCGGCAGATTTCTTGATCGTCAGACCGGTGTCATCAACCAACGCGATTCCCGCTGAGTCGTAGCCTCGATATTCGAGTCGACGCAAGCCTTCCACGAGAATGGGCTGGGCAGGACGCGCCCCCACGTAGCCGACGATTCCGCACATGAGCAGTACCTTTCCAATAGCGACAGGTGCATCTCCAGCAGGCATAGTTCGCGATCGCCTCGATCATGGTGCCGGCGACCTTATCGGAACTGTCTGCTGCTATGTACGCCGGAACCCTTAGGCGGGTTTGATCCTGATGTATTTCTGGACCCGCGGTTCCTGACAGCGAACACTTCATTATCGACGATCCGCGGGCTCAGGGCAAAATAACGAATCGATCAAAGTCAAAAACTGGGGTTATTCCGGCTGTTTTTGTGGACGGACCAGTTTCTCCATCGGTGAATGACGGGTTCCCCGACCGGGGGTATCGCCCTCCCAGGCCAGGTGATCGTGGGATCGGCTGCCGTGTCGAATGAGGGCGGCCAGGGGATCGAGCAGGGCATGCTTCCAGCGGGGGCTACCCACGGTATACTCCGGATGGAGGCATTTTGGTGGATCTTTTCTCCCAGCAACAGCAGAAATTCCGTGAGCAGGTTCAGCCGCTGCCGGTCAGAATGCGCCCGACCACCTTCGACGAGTTTGTAGGCCAGGCGTCGTTTGTCAGCGATGGACGATTGCTGCGTCGCATGATCGAAGCTGATCGTCTGGTGAGCCTTATCTTCTATGGCCCTCCCGGTACCGGCAAGACGACGCTGGCGACCGTCATCGCGTCCACGACTTCAGCCCATTTCGACCATGTCAACGCGGCCACCGTCGGTGTCAAAGAAGTTCGGGAGATTCTCACAGCCGCCCGTCAACGATTGGAAGCCGCCGGACATCGCTCCATCCTGTTCGTGGATGAGTTGCATCGGTTTAACAAGGCCCAACAGGATATCCTGCTTTCAGATGTCGAAGACGGGATCATCACCTTCATCGGTGCCACGACGGAGAATCCATTCTTCGCCGTGAACAGCGCACTGACCTCAAGAAGTCAGATATTTCAGTTTGAGGCGCTGGATGATGATTCGATGCGCAAGCTCCTGAATCGTGCCCTGCGCGACAGCAGTCGTGGGTTGGGACGCCTGAACATAACGATCGATAACGATGCGCTCGACTATCTGATCCGCCTCGCTGACGGGGACGCCCGTCGGGCATTGACTGCCCTCGAAGTCGCCGTGCTGTCCCAGCAGGGAAATGAGACCAAGACCGACAATGGCGGTCCCATCCATGTGGATGCCGCCGTCGCACACGAGTCCATTCAACAGAAGGCGATTCGCTATGATCGCCAGGGCGACGAACACTACGATACGATCAGTGCAATGATCAAGTCGATTCGCGGCGGTGATCCGGATGCCGCTGTCTACTGGTTGGCTCGTATGCTTGAGGCGGGGGAAGATCCCCGGTTCATCGCGCGACGACTTGTGATTCAGGCTGCGGAAGATGTCGGCAATGCCGATCCACGGGGATTGGTCGTCGCACAGGCGGCTGCTGACGCAACGCACCTGGTCGGACTTCCCGAGTGTGAACTCCCTCTCGCCCAGGCGGTGATTTACCTCGCCACGGCACCGAAGTCCGATGCTTGTGCGCAAGCTATTTGGAATGCCAGGAAAGACGTGCGAGAGGGGAAATCACTGCCGGTGCCCAAGGCACTACGTTCAGCGTCGTACGCCGGCGCCGCGCGGTTGCAGTCAGGATTGGGCTATCAGAATCCGCATGCCGTGCTGCGAAAGACAGGTGAGAAAAATATCGAGCAGGAATATCTGGGTGTAACCAAAGTTTATTACACTCCCGCAGACAGCGGAGCCGAAGCAATACTACGCAACTTCGGCACCGACCCGCGAGATACGAACAAGGCGAGTTAACGCATTGTCGGCTAAAACCGAATTGAGACAGCGAATCCGGACCGTGTTGACCGGAATTCCCAAAGACCAAAGGGCGACACGATCCCTGCGCGCATGCCAACGGCTGTTCGGGTTGCGGGAATACGCGAAGGCAGAGGTCATCATGATCTTTCTGTCGCTTTCTGATGAAGTTGACACCTCGCCTCTTGTCCTCCGTAGCTGGCAGGAACGCAAACGCATCCTGGCACCCAAGATCAGCTGGAATCAACGACGCCTGATCCCGATTGAAATCCGGTCGCTCACCGGCGACCTGACCGTTTCGTCTCTCGGCGTACGTGAGCCCGCTGACGGCATTCCGTTCCCCATCGGCCTGATCGACCTCGTTATCGTTCCCGGGCTGGCCTTTGATGCCTTCGGTCAACGCCTCGGGCGTGGACGAGGATTCTATGATCGCTTTCTCGGTCATCCCGAATTCCAGGGACGGACGTGTGCACTTGCCATGGAAGAACAATTTGTTGAATCCGTCCCCGTCGGGCCGCATGACAAGCCAATCGACATGCTGGTGACCGATGAGAGCGTTCGCTACTTCCGTCATTCCTGAAGATTCCTGAGCTCTGCTCTTTCCCCATTTTGCTTGGCTCCCGCTTAGGTCCTGAACAAACATCGAGTCACAATAAAAAAAGCCGAGTCCCGGTCGGTTCCGGAACTCGGCTCGTTGTTGCATCTCAGCCCATCCTGCTCAAGCGATGCAGGTGGGGACCTCGACCTTTTACGGGCACGGTGCCAGGCCGGCACAGGAGCATGGATCGCTGAACGGATAGGGCTGGCTCTGGAAGCCGAAGACCGCGATCTGCGCATCAGCCAACCCAATGCCGAAGTTCGGCGTCTCACCTTCCAGGTCCAGGCTCGTCACCGGAGCCTGCGGCTGACCTTGGAATCCCAGCACCACGGCGAAGATGTCGTTGAAGTTGGCGTCGCCATCTGGTGGCAAGAGTGTGCCGGCATCGACCGCACCACCAACGTCTCCCATGCGAACACAGGTCGGAAGAACCAGCGGCGTCGAGTAATTGTCCTCGTTGCCCAGGTCCGTGCCGTCATTGATCGCCTGAATCGAATACGTATGTCCCGGTGAAATATGACAATCTCCGAGATGGACGGTATCGAGCGCGCTCCAGTCGACGAACGCCGGGAAGTTAACAACACGCGTTACGTTGTTAAAGTCAGGCTGACTCATCCATCCCAGCGTGACACCATCGAGCTGAACGCGGCGGGCTGTCAGCTGGCCGGCGTTCTGGGGATTGGCATCAATCGAAAGGTATCGGTTCTTCGGAACGTAGCACGTGCCGCCGATACAGGTGGCTTCGTTGGCACATTCGGCGTCGGATTTGCATGCGATCTGCATGCCGTCTTCGGCGTAAGGAGTCGCAATTTCGCATTCGTCCGGCACGCCGTTGTTGTTCGCGTCCAGCGAACCACCGCCGTTGATGTCGCAAACGTCACCAACGTCGTTGTTCTGACAGTCGGTTTGATCCGGATTGAACTCCGCACAGTTGTCGTTCTCCGTGCAGATTCCGTCCTTGTCCGGATCGTCCGGATTGCTGTTCGGACACGGATCGCAGAAGTTCGGAACGCCGTCAGCATCAAAGTCGGTGTTGTCATTTCCACCAGGACAGATGTCGCAGAAGTCAGGAACACCGTCGGCGTCCGCATCAGCGAAGTCATCACCGCCGGCGCAGATGTCACAGGCATCAATGTTGCCGTCCGCGTCAGCGTCTGCTTCGCATTCGTCGGGAATGCTGTTGTTGTCGCAGTCAGCACTCGTCCCGTTGCTGATGTCGCAGGAGTCTGCCACGTTGTTGCTCTGGCAGTCGTCCTCGCAAACGTCCGGCTGGCCGTTCGCGTTACAGTCGTCAAACCCGCCATACAGAATATCGCAGGCATCGGCTTCACCGTTGTTGTTGCAGTCCGGGCCGCTCGGCGTCGTAAACGACCAGACCTCACCGGTCGTCGTGCCGCTGTTGTCCGTCGACGTTACATCGACACGCCAGTAGTAGGTCGTTCCACACTCCAGCGGTCCGACTTCGCAGGCAACATCCGGCGTATCGTCACAGAGTAGCTGGAAAGGGGGATCGATCGTATCAAAGTAGACATCGTACGTCGTACCGCACTGCGCCAGCAGCCAGTTACTCAACACATCCTCCGTCCAGCAGTGCATACGTCCGGCCTGCTGCGGCGAGAATTCGTCACGACAGCTCGAGTAGCTCATGAAGTTCGTGAAGTCAGTCGGGTTCCAGGCATTGCCCGAGCACGGATCAGAGCCGCCCGGGTTCCCGCAGCTGAAGTTTGTCGGTGTCGGGGCTGTATCAGCGCAACGGTCACCGACCACTGAGCTCGGATTATTCGCTTCTTCATAGCATGTGGAACACTGGTTGACTTCGCTGACGCCGTGATGCGTGTGCCACAGGCCGAGGTTGTGACCGATTTCATGCGTCGGTGTTGAGCTGGTCGCGCTGAACTGGCCGTTACCCTGAACGACACCACCGAGAGCGGTCAGCGCATCCGGGTCCCAAGGGAAGACACCAAAGGAGAAGCCGGACGTGTTCACAATGAACATGTTCAACACCTCGTCTGGATCAACCGCGTAGGTTGTCTTCAGGCCAAACTCCTCGCTGCCCGTGTAATCGCGATACTGCGTACTGTTATGCGTGCTGATTTCATACTCAAATGCAATACGGTAAGGCGCGAAGTTGGCGTTAATCGTGTTAGCCTGCTGCACGACCTCGCTTGGCGTACTCGTGCATCCACCGCCACTGTCATTGCAGAAGATATGGAAGTGCAAGCGGTAGATGTTCACGGGTGTGCCCGCATCAGGGATGAACGAATCGCGGAATGTCGGATTGTCGCAGACGCCCAGGCTGCAAGGACCGCCGGCCGCGACACCGCCCTGACCGCCGCCCAAACCGCGCGCTGCCATTTTCGCGTCATAGTGCTGCTGAGTCAGGCAGGCATGACCATCAGGCGACTCATTGATCCAGGCTGGGTCGACCCAGTCGTCGCCCAGCTGAACGACCGGCGCGTCGCCGTCGCCATCCGATGAACTGCCGACCTCATCTCCGATTGGGCCGTTATTCTTAGCCTGGATGGCCGTACCCGGAGAATTCCAGGACAGCACGGTACCAAGCAGGTTGTTCGAATTGCCGCCGTCAGGAGGGAAGGGCGAATGCACAGGGCCCGGACCACCGTCCGTCAGGCAGTACACCTGCGCATTGAATCCAGCGTAGCTCGTGACCGGAAACTCTGACGTACAGCTGAACGATTCCAGATAGTAGACGTTCGACGTGACGCCCAGATTCGGATCAGCGGAGGAACCGCTGTACCAACCGGCGTTCGCGCGGTCGGGTTCAACAACGATCCACAGTCGACGCGGCAAGGCAACGACCGCCGACGGCTGAAGCGTCAGGATGTAGTCGCCGTCATCCGGAAAATTCACGGTACCCATGGAACCGGGAAGCAGTGTGCCTCCATCCTCGGGGCATTCGTTGTAAAGACCGACGGTCATCGAGAATGGCGCACCCGTTCCGTCGCCGCCACCGCCGACGGGAAGCTCAACGCGGTCGAGGGTGCAGCCGCATCCGGCCAACGTACGAATGTCATCACCCAGCGCACGATCGGCGCCCGGCGGGAAGAAGAGATCTCCGCCCGTATTACTGTAAACGAGTTCACTTCCCCCTGCCTGAACGGCATCGGAAGACTCGCCTGCGCGACGGTAGGTGATTGTCGCCGGCGGATGAGCACCATCGCTCTGGATCGAAAACGAACTCACGTCTTGGGCGACCGGCACCATGATTTCCGCACGACCGGTAGCCGCGGTCAGCGTGAGCACAACGACGAATGCTGCCAGGCTGCTGGCGATAGACAGACGATCCTTGTCAAGGACATGACGATACGAAGGCATTTAACAGTCTCCTGCCCTGTGTGGACGATCGCAGCTTCTTGCTGCTCGTGTTTGTGAAGCCGGAACTCCCCCAAGAACCGGACGACCCACGATGGATTAAGGGGAAGCTATAGAGTACCGCAAACGGGCCCTTAATTGAATAAAGAAAGCGCAGAACGTCCGATAATTGGCGGCGGTTGGTGGAAAGAGAGCCGTGATGCCCGCTCAGCGGGGCACTGTCGCTAACCGAGACGGCTCAGGAGTGACTTTAGGAAACCCTGGACGAGCGGAGCGGGAACGCCGTCCACGCTCAACGCAACATCGTTCGAAATCACGCTTTCGATAAACGCCCGAGCCGGGGCGGCCTGGCCGCTCAGACGAGCGACGATTTGCTCGGTGACCTCCAGGTCGGAACTGTGCATGCTGGTGATGAACCGGCTGACTTCAGCCTCAAAGTCAATCGGCTCCGCTGAATCGCCTTCCAAGGGCAGGCTGCCGTCGCCGCCACCGGAGACCGTTGCAGCATAGTTCGCTGACTCGCGACGAAGCTCCTCCTCGCGTGCCTCGTCCACCGGATCGAGCGGAGCGATCGGAATCGTCTCGATTTCATCCTTCGGCATGGGGATGTAAACCTTGCGACTGCAATACGGACATTTCCCCGTACGTCCCCCTGCATCATCAGGGGCACGAATGAGTTTCGTGCAGCCAGGGCAGTGCAGATCGATGCTCATGATGTCCACCCCTTTCTCTTTTGGCGACGTATTTCTTTCTTGACGATGTTCGCCGTGCCAGCCGAAATCTAGACGACAGATGATCCTGACCACAGGTGACCGAGGGCCGTCAGGTTGCGTCGGGCGGCGCAATGGAGGAACCGGCCGCCCGAACAGCTAGTCTACCGGTTTTTCCGTTTCCAGTCTGCCCGAACCGCGGCGTGAACGGAACACCAATCGAATCGGAACTTCACTGAACGGGAGACTCTCTCGCAACTGGTTCATAAGGAACCGCTGATAATTCTGTGTGACCAGATGGGCACCGTTGACAAAGACCACAATGGTCGGCGGTTGCGTGGCCACCTGCGTGGCGTACAGCATCTTAGGGGGCGTTCGGCCTCGCTTCGCTTTCGGTTGCCGCGCCGCGGCGGCAGCCGTGATCACCTGATTCAGCTTGCCCGTCGACACGCGCGTCCGAGATTGCTTGAACAACTGCGATGCGAGGTCGATGGTCGAATTGATGTTTCGCCCGGCGTTGGCTGAGGTGAACGCCACAGGCGCATACCGCAGTTCCGGAAGCACCTTGTCGAGGTATTCACCGAACGAATCGACAGAAACATATCCCTTGGCCAAATCCCATTTGTTGATCACCAGAATGCATGGCTTGAATTGATCACTGATGTGCCGGGCCAGCTTCTTGTCCACCTGCCCGACACTCAGCGTCGCATCGATAAGAAACAGCACAACGTCAGCCCGATCGATCGACTGCATGGCTCTTGTCAGCGCATAGTACTCGATATCGTCCTGAAGCTTGTTCTTCTTGCGCACACCCGCCGTGTCGATGGCCACCAGCGTCCGTCCGTCTTTTTCGAAACGGACATCGACGCTGTCACGCGTCGTCCCCGGAATCTCACTGACGATGACGCGTTCTTCGCCGGCCAGAGCATTGATGAAGGTGCTCTTGCCCGCATTTCGCTTGCCCACGAGGGCGAAGCGCATGACGGGGTTCTCGGGTGCCTGGTCTGCCATCCCCGCGACCGAACCACGAATGAGCTCCATCAACTCTTCGCGCGCGAAGCCGGTCGCCGCACTGACACATAGGGGCTCACCGAATCCGAGCTTGAGAAACTCGCCGGTCCATGCGCCCAAGTGTTGGGAATCAACCTTGTTGGCGATGAGGCGGACACGGTCGTGATAGTCGCGCAAAAGACCGGCGGTCTCACGATCCAGTGGGTTTACGCCCTCGCGCGCGTCAACCACAAAGAGTATCAGGTGCGCAGCGGCCACCGCATGACGAATCTGCTTCTCTACATCGTCACTCAGATCGTCCCGGTCAACGATGCCGTGACCGCCGGTGTCGACCAGCTCGAAGAAGCAGTCGTCAATATCACAAACGGCGGAAATGCGATCGCGGGTGACGCCCGGTGTCGCCTCAACAATGCTGACACGCCGGCGTACAATGGAGTTGAACAGGCTGCTCTTGCCGACGTTAGGTCGACCGACAATGGCTACCACGGGAAGGGGCATGAAAGTCTCAATCCACGAATCTGGGTTCGGCTGCCCATCGAAAATCGGTTGATGATCAAGCGAACGTAGGCACCGTACCGGATAGCCGCTTGGAACACGTATTCAGGCTGAACGACACATCACGATTCAAGCCAACCCGCATCATACGTGGAATTCACAACCTTATCGACAGCGTGAGCAGGAAATCCCGATGACGGGTGACATGCGGTTGGCGCTGGCCTCCTATCCCGGCTTGGGCATACAATGATAGTGCCATGACCGAACCCGGTGAAATCCTGACCATCGATGCCAAGTGGCTCGAAGCACCGCTGGAACAACGCGAAGCCGTTGCCTGGTTCTACGGCGAACTGTGCAGCATGGGCGAACCCCGTGCGCGGGGGCTTGAGGCCGCTGCGCGGGAATGGGCCTGGATGTGGGCTCCGCCGGAGCCGGCTGCCGCAGAAGCAAACCGGGATCGACCTGATGGTGCAGATGAGCCGGCAACAACCATGGCTTTGCCGGAGGGTACGGTCGACGTGCTGATCTACGGAACGGTTCGCAGTCCGCTCTGGATCCTGTTTCGAGACAATCCGGCGATTGAGTCGGTTCGCCGCCGCGCCACCGTGATGGTTGACGCGCTGGATGAGGTGTCGGTCGAATTGGACGATTTGCGGTACGACTATGAGCGCTGCCGTGGCATTTCGCTGACGGATTTGTCGCTCGACCTGCTCGATCCCGCTGGCAACCGTGTTCATATTCGGCAGCGGTGGTCGAAGGTCTGAGACGCCAATCGGTCCCGGCCAATTGGCTCTGGCCAATCAGCTCTGGCCATCCGGAAGATATTGCCTCGTCCGACGGATTTGCCTCGTCCGACGGGTGCAGCATCACAACGAACGCAGCATCACAACGAACAAGGCGCGATGGAATCCCCGGTACATCCCTCTCCAACGCTGCCCTTGCGGTGTCAAGGTAGGCAGCCAAACAGAGTTTTTGCCAAATTCTCGATGACACTGCTCTGAGGAGAGGTATAATTAGAAGTGATAAGAGGGTCGTCTTATCCAGCAGCTTACCCAGCAGCAGGTCTACGAATCCGAGCTTCAACGCACCGGTTTTTCTATTTGGCTACACGTTCGCCCTATGTTGTTTGCTCTTTAGGCTGTCTGCACTTTAGGGGTTTCTCTGCTACGGGCTTGCATCTTGCGTGCATTGATCTTTCGCATGCACTGTTCTCATGGACGCGAGCCGCTCGGCTTTCGGTCCGTTCTGGCACTGGGCTGCGTCCCGTTTGCAGTACGGAGTTGCCGCATCAGCGGGGCGGCAGAACGCGACCCTGTTTCATCCGCGTGCGGGGAAGACGCGGCCGGCGTAAAGCAAACGGCATCGGTTGCCGATGGGGCTGCTTTCGTTACTCTCTCGCGTGACGTGCCAGGCATCGATTCAGTATTTGTATGAGTTTCCGTTGCCTTTGACCTAGTTCCCTGTGAGTTTGATACCGGGCTCATGCATCGATTCGAGTGCAGTCCGGGCCATTTCCCTGACCTTACGCAATGGGGATTCGCGTGAAACCGGTAATTGGTTTGACGGGGTCGATCGCGGCCGGCAAGAGTACGGTCGCGAACGTGTTTGGTGCTTGTGGCGCCATGGTCATCGACTCAGATAAAGCAAGTCATGAAGTCTTGCAGTCAGAGCAGGTAAAGAAGGAGCTTGTTGCCTGGTGGGGGGAAACAATTCTGGACGACGACGGCAACGTCGACCGTAAGGCCGTCGCGGCTGTTGTGTTCAAGAATCCGGATGAGTTGAAACGACTCGAAGGGGTGATCTATCCTCGCATTGAGATGCGGCGGCAGGAGAAGATTACGGCCGCACAGAAAGATCCTGCCGTGCGTGCCATTGTGATCGACGCGCCCAAGCTGATCGAGGCTGGCCTCGATCAAATATGTGATGTCG